>JAYVBR010000581.1:0-23135 GCA_043750395.1 Bacteroidota bacterium
GAACTCAAGAAGCATTATTATTTACTTCAAGACCAAGATATAAATATATTTTTGGTGTAGATTATGAGATTGGTAAATTTGGATTGTCTTTAAACAACACCGTTTTTGGACCAACACAATTCCGAAATGATGGAATGAGTACAGACATAAGAGTTGTTTTTCAACAAAAAGTAGTTACTGATTTGGGTATAAATTTTAATGCCAATAAAAAATTAACTTTTGCTTTGAATGTAAATAATCTACTTAATGTTTTGCCTGAATGGGGTTTTCAATCTAATAATGATGCAGGAAAAGCTTTATTAGCCGATCCTAATGCAGTAAAAACGCAAACAAACTTAATAACTTTTAACGGTCGTTATTCCCAAATGACCTATGATGGTTATCATTTTAGCCAATTGGGTACAATGATAAACTTGTCAATGAATTACAAATTCTAAATTTTAGAAATTAAATATTAAAGAGCCTTCGAAAGTTGGCTCTTTTTTTATAAATTTATTATTATAAAAATAAAAAAAATGGCAACACTTTATGACAATAAAATGGCATTAGTTTATGACCAAATGTATCAAGTGTTTATAAATTATGATGAAGAATTCGAATTTTATAACCAATTTATTATTGAGTATAATTGTTCGAATGTTTTAGAAATTGGTTGCGGAACAGGAAATTTAGCCAAAAGATTTATTGAAAATAATTACAACTATATTGGAATAGACTTTAGTCAATCAATGATTGAAATTGCTAAAAAAAGAAATAAAAAAGGTAATTTCTTGATTGCAGATATGAGAAATTTTTCATCAAAAAAACAGGATTCTATTTTTATAACTGGCAGAACAACAAGTTACATTATTACAAACAAAGATCTTGATGATACTTTTGCATCAGTTTATAAAAATCTAAATGATGATGGAATTTTTGTTTTTGATTTTATCGATGCCAACCGATACATTCCATTCATATTAACAAACAAAGATATAAAACACGAAGCTTTTATTAATAACAAAAAATACACAAGAATAGGAAATTGGGTTCAAACACCAAATTCTGAGAACTTTATGCTCGATTGGTCTGCACAATATTATGAAATTATCGAAAACGAAAAAAAATTAATTTCTGATGATTTTTCGACCGTACGTATTTTTACATTAAATGAAATTGAAATTTTTCTTCACAAAAATGGTTTTGAAATTCTTAAAACCATAGATCGAAAAACTTACGCTTATGACACTTTTGTTATAGTAGCAAAAAAAAATCGTTAATTAGATTTCGTTTTTATTAAATCAAAAATTCCATAAATAATACCTGTAAAAAGTAATATAATTAATAACTTTTCAAATCCAATCCAATAGTAAAATATATTTAAAATTCTAATATTATACTTATCCTTTTTACTTTCAATAATTTTAATTTTATCACCAACATAAAAATTTGAATATAAAACTAAACTTTGGTCTTGAGTTTTTACGGTATCTTTATTTCTATAATACTCAAAAACAGGATAATCGTGATTAATTTTAACTTTTCGACTTCCTTTTGAAGGAATATGAGCACTAGTGGTATTAATTACAGCTGAAATTTTGCCTTCAAAAATATTGTAATTATCTAGGTTATTATATTCAATAAAAATAAAAACCGCAAAAACTAAAAAATATATTTTTAAAAAAAGTGATTTGAAAAATTCAACTAAATAAGAGTTTTTAATTTTTAATTCTAAATTTTCAAATAATTTACTCATTATGCAAAAACGCTTGTCTGTTCAACAACGTTTCTTCGCTTTCTACGTGGTTATCATCTGGAACACAACAATCTACTGGGCAAACTGCTGCACATTGAGGTTCATCGTGAAAACCTTTACATTCGGTGCATTTTCCTGGCACAATATAATAAATATCATCAGAAATTGGAGTTTGCGCATCGTCAGAATCAACTTCGGTTCCGTCAGGCAAAATTACTTTTCCTTTCAGTTTTGTACCATCTTTGTAACGCCAGTCATCAGCACCTTCGTAAATCGCAGTGTTAGGACATTCTGGTTCGCAAGCACCACAGTTGATGCACTCGTCGGTTATTATTATAGCCATATTTGTAAATTTAGAAGTGTGAAATTAGAATTTAGAAGAATTTCGATTTGCAATTCAACTTTTAAAACTTATTTACTTAATTTTGTGCAAAATTACAATCTAATCCATTCATAAGCAAATAAACAAATGTTACAAAACGAAATAAAATTGGGTTTTATAGAATTAGGAAAGTTTTTAAGCCAATTTTCATTAGATAATTCAATTAAAAATGAACAAGTTTTGAATAACGATTTATTTTTTAATGATTTTCTGGATTTGATAAAACTTTCGCAATCGCACAACGGTTGGTACACGCCAGAAAATATTTTTTTTGCAATTAATTCTTGGGCTAATGCTTTAACTGATGAAAATTTAAATCATTGGTTAAGTAAATATGACATTCAAAATACTAAATCCAAATCAGTCGGAATTATTCTTGCTGGAAATATTCCATTAGTTGGTTTTCACGATTTTCTATCGGTTTTGATTTCTAATCACAAAGTTTTGGTTAAAACTTCTTCGAATGATCAAAAATTATTACCTTTTTTAACAAAATATTTGATTTCTGTAAATGAAAATTTCAAAAACAATATCACTTTCGTAGATGGAAAACTCGAAAATTACGATGCTGTTATTGCCACGGGAAGCAACAATACTGCTCGATATTTCGAATATTATTTCAAAGATAAGCCGTCTATTATTCGAAAATCAAGAAATTCGGTTGCAGTTCTTGATGGCTCAGAATCAAAAGAGCAAATGATTGCTTTGGGCGAAGACATTTTCAGGTATTTTGGATTAGGTTGTCGCAATGTTTCAAAATTATTCATTCCTAGAAATTATAATTTCGACCAATTTTTTAATGGAATGTTTCCATATCAAGATGTAATAAAATACGAGAAATACGCTAATAATTATGATTACAACAAAGCCGTTTTCTTAATGAGTAATTTTGATTTGTTAGACAATGAATTTTTGACAATTAAAGAAGATAAAAGCTACGCATCGCCAATTGCATCAGTTTTTTATGAATATTATGATGATTTAGAAACCCTGAAATCGAAATTAGAAACCGAAAAAGAGCAAATTCAATGCATTGTTTCTAATAATTTAATCCAGAATTCTATACCTTTTGGGGCAACTCAAAAACCAAATCTTTGGGATTATGCTGATGATGTAAATACTTTAGATTTTTTGATTAAAATTTAAACAAATTTTACGTTTTCGTAAATATCTTCTAGTTTTAATTCAACTTTAACTGAATTTAATTTCAAATATTCATCCAATGAATTCATTTCGGTCATCAACCACGAGTTATCGTCATTTTTTGAATATTTTATGACTTTAATTGCTTCACTATCAATTAAAATATATTCTTTTAGCGTTTCAATTTGTTTGTATAAATTAAATTTTTCTTGATAATTAAAATGGGTTTTTATTCTTGATGAAATTTCAATCAAAACCACAGGATTTATAACTGAATCCATTTCAAAATCAATACAAACTGGAGCATCATTGAATATGCTTAAATCGGGATAAAAAAACAATGTGTTTTTTGGAATATGAACTCTAAAATTACTACCATATATTTGATAATTTTGAATCTTTAGTGACTTTGTAAAATCTCCAAAAAAATTTGAAATTATAACATTTCGATTAATAGTCACAAATCCCCTTAAAAAGACTTTACCTTTAAAATATTCGTGTTTTTCTAATTCCAAACGTTCTATTTCGAGATATTCTGATTTTGAATAATAGTCATTTGTTACAAATGTTTCCATTTCAGTGAGATTTAAAAACAAATATAAATATTATTTCATTATCCTAACAGGTTTTTTTCAACCTGTTAGGTATCATTTTTTCAAATAAAGTTTCAAATAAAAATTATTGAAACATCAAAACTATATCGTTTTTGTTAATAACCTATTCATTTAACTAATAACTAAAATCGGAATTTAAAAACCTATTTACGAAATTTGCAAATCAAAATCTATAAAATGAAAATACACAACTACAGTGCTGGACCTTGTATTTTGCCTAAAGAAGTTTTCGAAAAATCGGCTCAAGCAATTTTGAATTTTAATAATTCTGGACTTTCAATTCTTGAAATTTCGCATCGAAGCAAAGATTTTGTTGCTGTTATGGACGAAGTTCGAGAATTGGTTTTGGAACTTTTGGACTTAAAAGGAAAAGGTTATCAAGCACTTTTTCTTCACGGTGGTGCAAGCTTAGAATTTTTGATGGTGCCTTATAATTTAATGGAAACCGATGGAAAAGCTGCTTATCTAGACACTGGAACTTGGGCTGCTGGCGCAATAAAAGAAGCCAAAAACTTTGGAGATACAATTGTTGTTGGTTCGTCGAAAGCGGATAATTATACTTACATTCCTAAAGATTTTGAAATTCCAACTGATGCAAATTATTTTCATTGTACATCAAACAACACCATTTTTGGAACGCAAATGAAATCGTTTCCAGAAACCAATATTCCAATGGTTTGCGACATGAGTTCGGATATTTTTTCAAGAGTTTTAGATTTCTCAAAATTTGATTTGATTTATGCTGGTGCACAAAAAAATATGGGACCAGCTGGAACAACATTGGTTGTTGTAAAAGAAGAAATTCTAGGAAAATCAGGTCGTAATATTCCGAGTATGTTGGATTATGCACAACATATCAAAGCAGAAAGTATGTACAATACACCAGCAGTTTTCCCAATTTACGCATCGTTATTGACTTTGCAATGGCTCAAAAACTTAGGTGGAATTGTTGCAATCGAAAAAATTAACAACGCAAAAGCCGAGTTGCTTTATGCAGAAATTGATAGAAATTCTTTATTTAAAGGGGCAGCAAACAAAGAAGATAGAAGTAATATGAATGCAACTTTTTTATTAAACGATGAAAGTCACGCTCCGATTTTTGATAAAATGTGGAAAGACGCTAATATATCTGGATTACCAGGACATCGCTCAGTAGGCGGTTATCGTGCCTCGATGTACAACGCTTTGCCTTTGGAAAGTGTTCAAGTTTTGGTCGATGTGATGAAAAATTTAGAGGAAAGTTTAAAAGTTTAAAATTGTTTTAAAGTTTAAATAAAATAAATGCCTAGCCCTGATGGAAAGGAATCTCGTCTTTTGGGACTAGTGGAATGACAGCAGGATTAAGCTCCAGAAAAAAAAAATATTTATACAATATAAATTATACAATTCTTAAAATATGAAAGTTTTAGCAAATGACGGAATTTCGAAAAGTGGAATTCTTTCTTTAGAAAAATCTGGTTTTGAGGTAATTACAACTAAAGTTGCCCAAGAGCAAGTTGCCAATTACATCAACCAAAATAATATTTCTGTGCTTTTGGTTCGAAGTGCAACCAAGGCGAAACAAGATTTAATAGATGCTTGTCCAAATCTAAAAATCATAGGTCGTGGCGGTGTCGGTATGGATAATATTGATGTAGATTATGCCCGTTCGAAAGGAATAAATGTAATAAATACGCCAGCATCGTCAAGCGAAAGTGTTGCCGAATTGGTTTTTGCACATTTATTTTCTGGTGTAAGATTTCTGCACGATTCCAATAGAAATATGCCTTTAGAAGGCGATTCTAATTTCGATGGATTAAAAAAAGCTTATGCAAACGGAATCGAATTGCGTGGAAAAACACTCGGAATTATTGGTTTTGGTCGCATAGGTCAAGCGGTTGCCAAAATGGCTTTGGGATTGGGAATGAGAGTCATAGCATCAGATAAATTCGTAGGCAAAGCTGATGTAAAAGTCGATTTCTACAACGGGCAATTCATTAATGTTGAAATCGAAACCGAACCAACTGAGGATATTTTTAAACACGCCGATTTTATTACGCTTCACGTTCCTGCGCAAGATGGTTACGTGATTGACAAAGCAGAAATTGAAATGATGAGAAACGATGTTGGAATAATTAATTGCTCTCGAGGTGGCATTATCAACGAGGTTGCATTGATTGAAGGTTTAGATTCTGGTAAAATTTTATTTGCTGGTTTAGATGTTTTTGAAAATGAGCCAACTCCAGAGATTACGATTTTAATGCATCCAAAAATTTCATTAACGCCACACATTGGCGCCGCAACACTAGAAGCACAAGACCGAATTGGAACCGAATTAGCAGAACAAATCGCAGGTTTATTGAAGATTTAACAGAAAATTAGATTTAAAAGATATCTGACGCAGATTGCGCAGATTTTCATAAGTTTAATCAGTGAAAAATTAGTGAAATTTGTGTCAGATTTTATTTATAAACTATTTTACTCAAAAAATCAAATTTAATTTCTAAATTTACATAAACAGAAAATTAAATTTAAACCAAACACAAAAACATTATGGCAGGATTAATAGATTTATTAAACAGCGATTTAGGCAAACAAATCATTTCGGGAGTTTCTGGAAAAGTTGGAACAAGCGAAGACGAAACAGCATCGGTTCTCGGTTCATTAATGCCAACTTTAGTTGGTGCAATGCAGAATAATGCATCGACACCAGACGGACTTTCTGGTTTGCTTGGCGCACTAACTGGCGGCAAACACGACGGCGGAATTCTAGATAATTTGTCTGGTTTTCTTGGTGGCGACGATCAAACCGATGGTGGCAATATTTTAGGTCACGTTCTAGGAGGAAACCAAGAAAATGTACAAAATAATTTGGCGCAATCAACTGGGGTTGGTTCAGACAAAATTGCAATGATTATGAAAATTGCAGCGCCAATTATTATGGGATATTTAGCAAAAAAAGCAATGTCTGGCGGTTTAACAAACAACCCAGCGCAATCTGGTGGCGGTTTGAACGATATTCTTGGTGGATTACTAGGTGGCGGACAAGCACAAGCTGCACAAGGGCAATCTGGTAGTGGAAATATTCTAACATCAATGCTTGATCAAGACGGCGATGGCGAACTTGGTTTGAGCGATGCAATTGCAGCTGCAACAAAACAGGGAGGCATTGGCGGTTTGCTTGGCGGACTTTTCGGAAAATAAAAATTAAAAAAAACCATCAGTTTAGGCTGGTGGTTTTTTTTTAAAATATTCTAAATATTAATTTTAGTAAATAGTTTAGTTGCCAAATTTTATTTTAAAAAAATAATTTGAAAATATTTTCGTTTCCATTTCAATTATTTTTGTCTTGGATTGTGTCAAATATTCTTTGTAAATTTGTATTTCAAGAAACTTCAAAATGAATATCCCAAGTTCTAAAAATCCAAGAATTGTTATTATTGGTGGCGGATTCGCTGGAATTGCATTAGCCAAACAACTTCGAAACAAAAATGTTCAAGTTGTAATGATTGACAAACACAATTACCACACATTTCAACCATTGTTGTATCAAGTTGCAACTGGCGGACTCGAAGCTGGATCTATAGCTTATCCTATTCGAAAAGTGATTCAAGAATACAATGATTTCTATTTCAGATTGACACAAGTTGTTGAAATTGATGATGATAAAAAAACAATTGTTACAGAAATTGGCGATTTGACTTACGATTATTTGGTTATTGCAACAGGATCAAAAACCAATTATTTTGGCAATAAAGAAATCGAACGCAATTCGATGGCAATGAAAACCATTCCACAATCATTGAATATCAGAAGTTTAATTCTAGAAAATTTCGAACAAGCCGTCTTAACTACTGATGTTGCCGAAAAAAACAGCTTAATTAATTTTGTTTTAGTTGGCGCAGGTCCAACAGGAGTTGAGTTGGCTGGAGCATTAGCCGAAATGAAAAAAGCCATTCTTCAAAAAGATTATCCAGATTTAGATATTGACAAAATGCAAATCAATTTAGTGCAATCTGGTGATAGAATTTTGAATACAATGTCAGAAAAATCATCACTTCACGCTGAAGAATTTTTAGAAAGTTTGGGTGTTAAAATCTGGAAGAACGTTCGGGTTACCAATTACGATGGTCGAACAATTACCACAAACACCGATTTAATATTTGAAACTGCAACCGTAATTTGGACAGCTGGTGTTCAAGGCGCAGCAATTGCTGGGTTAAATGCCGATTCATTAGTCGAACGAATAGAGCGCATTCGTGTCAATGAGTTCAATCAAGTAAAAGGTTATGAAAACATTTTTGCCATTGGAGATATTGCATCAATGGAAACCGAAAAATGGCCACAAGGTCATCCAATGGTGGCGCAACCAGCATTGCAACAAGGCAAATTATTAGGCGAAAATATTATCAAATTAATCAACAATAAACCTTTAAAACCTTTCGAATACAAAGATTTAGGTTCGATGGCAACAATTGGTCGAAACAAAGCAGTTGTCGATTTGCCAAAATTTCATTTTTCTGGAGTTTTTGCTTGGTTTGTTTGGATGTTTGTGCATCTTTTTTCACTTATTGGTTTCAAAAACAAAGCAGTCGTTTTCTTGAATTGGGTTTATAATTACATTCGTTTTGATCGCGAAGGTCGATTGATTATTCGTCCTTACAAAAAAGCAAGTTTTACGAGTTTTACAAGTGATGAGTATTAGATTTGACAACTTTTAAAAAGTTGTCAAATCTGAGTTTTGTGATTAGTTAAACGAAGTCTCCGATTTCGTGATTACGTGAAAAGTTCTCCGAACTTAGATTTAAAAAAAGCGGTTGGAAACCGCCAAACACCACTTCGAAGTCAGAGACTTCGAAGAACTCAAGTTTCACGAACAAAGATTAGATTAAGCACCTTTTAAAAAGTTATCAAATTTGAATTTTGCCATTAGTTTAGCGAAGTCTCCGACTTCGTGATTGCGTGAAAAGTTCTCTGAACTTTGATTTAAAAAAGGATTGGAAACCGCCAAACACAATTACAAAGTCGGTGACTTCGCAAAACTGAAATTTCATAAACAATTAGATTTGACAACTTTTCAAAAGTTGTCAAATCTGAAATCTGAAATCACAAATCTCTTGTTTTATAATAATTAACCATCAAATTAACAAACTTGTTGTAACTTTCTAAACCATCTTTTTGTTGGTTTAATTTCAAAAAATTATCATAAAAAATCTTAAAACCAGTTTCGATTGGTGTTTCATATAGTTTCCAAAAGTCTTCGCTTTCTTGATAGTTTTTTAGAATTCCAATGTTTACTGTTTTTAATAATTGTTCTAGAACTTTCGGATTACGAACTTCCCAATTCGATAAGCAATATCGCAATGCTGATGAATATCCAGAATATTTAAAATACAAATTATCATTTTTTATTGATGCCAAAAAACCAATAAAATTGCATTCGCTTTCACTGCCAAATCCCATTTGATGCGCCATTTCGTGGTTTGAAGTCATTGGCAAATTATAAATTGGCATTAAACTATTGACTTGCGCTTCGTTCGTAAACGGATTCAAATATCCACCAAAACCCATATAAGTCAAAGGCAAACTGAACATTGATTTCTTTACAGAAAGATTTTTATATTCAAAAAACGAATATTCTTTTGACAAGTTTTTATAACCTTTGATATCCATTTCAAAAGTTTGACTGTGAGAATATGGAAAAACAACTTTCAAACTATCGTTCTTGGTGATTTTAGAATGAATTTCATTTGTTTTCAGAATTAATTTTTTTGTAAAAACCAACAAATCTTTATCAGTATAATCACGTTCGATTTTCATTTTTTCGAATAATGGAACACGATAATAATTGAATGCCCAAAGTGTATGAAACAAAAAATAAAATACGGAAAGACAATGTACAATTCTTAAAAAATTATTTATCCAATTGGTTTTCCAAGTTTTTCTAATTTTCCAAAACCAACGAATTATCAATAAAATTAATATTCCATAAATGAAATCTCCAACCGAAAATGGTATTTTACCCAAACAAATTCTCGAAAAATTCGAAATTTTTTGGTAAATAGAATTGCTATAAAATGATTCAACAAATTCTGGAAAAAATTTCAAGATTTGTAAAAACACAATCTGAATTAATAAAAAAATAACTAAAAAATATTTTCGATTCATTTTTTATTTTTTTTCAAATAATCTTCACAAACTACTTTTAGAATTTCTTCTTCGAATTTATAAAACGAAGTTGATTTTCCTTTCTCAAACGGAATAAAACAACCATTTGTAATTAAAACAAATCCAAAACTTTTCTTTTCAGAGAAATAAGCATTGCTAATTAATCCATAGGCATCGCCAGCGTGACCAATTAAATTACCAAAAATTGTAGCATCTGACATTTTATCTGTTTTATCAGTATTTGTTATATGTAAACCCAAACCATATCGCTTGAAAAAACCATTGTAATTATCGCCATTTCCTTCTTTATAAGTCCATTGCGCCGTTTTCATTAACTTTAAAGTTGCAGGTTTTAAAATTTTAGGATTTGATTTCCCATCAGATTTCAAAAACTTTAAAAATTTTGCTAAATCTTGCGCCGAAGCACGCAGTCCGCCTTGTGGACTAAAATAAGAACCGTTATTTCCAATTTCAAAAGCTGATAAATCTGTTGCTGATGGTTTTATGCCGTTATAATCGTCTTTAGTTGGTTTCCAAACGTTGTTTTCGGTTCTATATAATGTCGCAACATTTTCAATATTGGCAATGTCTTGAATACTGAATCCAGAATTAATGCCCAAAGGTTTCAAGATTTCCTTTTTCATATAAACATCAAATCTTTGTTTAGAAATTTTCTCGATTAAAGTTCCAATTATACCAAAATTCAAATTACAATAAGTAAAAAAAGTTCCAGGTTTGTGATTTAACCACATATCTTTTGTGTAATATTTTCCAGTTTCTAAAAATGCATTATTAATGTTTGGAATTGGATTTTCATTATAAGTTGCACCTAAAAAAGCATCATAACCTTCGCCATCATTCAAACTTGAAGTATGACTTAAAAGCATTCTAAAAGTTATTTTATCGTTTGGAAAATTAGGATTTGAGATTTTATATCCTAAATAAATAGAAATATCATCATCGAGTTCAAACAACTTTTTTTCATATAATCTCATTAATCCTAAAGATGCAAATGCTTTAGAAATCGAAGCAATTCGAAATTTGGTATCATTTGTAATAGGCAATTTATTGGCTTGATTCCTCAATCCAAAATTGAAAGTTTTTTCGATTTTTCCAGAAAAAGTATGAACCGTTAAACCCATTAACTGATTTTGTTCAAAGATGGTTTGAAGTTTAGATTGCAAATCTTGAGCGAATAAAGTTAAAGTAAAAAGTATTAATGTCAATAAAATTGATTTTTTCATAATTGGAATAAAAGTTCGATATAAAATTAGCAATATTTATTTAAGTTGTAGTAATTGTTTTGTAAATTTGTTCAATCAATATTATAATTATGGAATATATAGCTGAGAGAATTACAATTGATCCAGATTTATGCAATGGCAAACCAACAATTCGTGGAAAAAGAATTACGGTTAGCACTATTTTAGGTTATTTAAGTGCAGGAGAATCCCGCGAAGAAATTTTGTATCAATTTCCGTCCTTAATAAATGATGATATTGATGCGTGTCTTAAATTTGCAACAGATTTAATGGACAGGAATTTTGTTATAAAAACAGTTGTATAAATGGTAAAATTTTTAATTGATGCAAATCTGCCATTGTATTTGTCAACTTGGAACACACCAGAATTTATTCATCAAAAAAGAATTAATGATGAGTGGTCTGATTCAAAAATTTGGAGTTATGCTTTAGAAAATAATTTGACAATAGTTACAAAAGATATTGATTTTTCAAATAGAATTCTGCTAAGACAGCCAACTCCTAAAGTAATTCACATTAGGTATGGAAATTTAAAATCAAAATTGTTTTTTGAAAACATAAATAAAAGCTGGCAAAAAATATTAGAATTGAATGCAGACCATAAATTGGTAAATGTTTACCTAGACAAATTAGAAGCACTTGAATAAAAATAATAAACAAACCAATATAAATGAGCCAAGAAATTAGAACATTAGAACCAAAAAATCTTTGGAACAAATTTGCCGATTTAAACGCTGTGCCAAGACCTTCAAAGAAGGAAGATCGTGTAATTCAATTTATGAAAGATTTTGGAAATAATCTCGGATTAGAAACTTTTGAAGATGAAATCAGAAATGTAATTATCAGAAAACCAGCCACATCAGGAATGGAAAACCGTAAAACTGTTGTTTTGCAAGGGCATTTGGATATGGTGCATCAAAAAAATAATGATACCAATTTTGATTTTGACAAACAAGGCATCGATATGTATGTCGATGGAGATTGGGTTCGTGCTCGTGGCACAACTCTTGGAGCCGATAATGGACTTGGAGTAGCAATGATTATGGCGATTTTGGAATCGAGAACTATCAAACATCCAGCAATCGAGGCACTTTTTACAATCGATGAAGAAACTGGAATGACTGGTGCGTTGAATCTAAAAGGTGGCGTTTTGAAAGGTGAAATTCTTTTGAATATGGATACCGAAGAAGACGATGAAATTGATATTGGTTGCGCTGGCGGAATCGATGTTACAGCTAATAGAACTTATGAACAAGAAGAAACACCTGAAGGTTCGGTTGGTTACACAATTACAGTCAAAGGTTTGAATGGCGGACATTCTGGAATGGATATTCACAAAGGTTTAGGCAATGCCAATAAAATTATGAACAGACTTTTATTTGACGGATTTGAAAATTTTGGACTTCAAATTGCTGAAATTTCTGGTGGAAGTTTGCGCAATGCTATTCCTAGAGAAAGTGTTGCCAAAATTATTGTTGCGCAAATGTATGACGAAACCTATGTGTTTGATATGCAAGAAATTATATCGGATATTAAAACAGAATTCAACACTACAGAACCTAATTTGACTATAGAAATCGAAAAATCAGATTTGCCAAAAAAAGTTATGGATTTGGGTGTTCAAGAAGGTTTGTTGCGCTCAATTTATGCTGCGCACAATGGTGTTTATAGAATGTCTGCCGATATGGAAGATTTGGTCGAAACTTCGAATAATATTGCAAGAGTTATTGTCAAAGATGGCGAAATTACAATTCAGAACTTGACTCGTTCATCAGTAGAAACTTCTAAAATGGATTTGGCAAATGCATTGCGTTCCGCTTATGAATTGTTTGGATGCGAAGTAACTTTTGGCGGATCTTATCCGGGTTGGACACCAAATGTAAAATCAGAAATTCTTGATATTTTAGTTTCTATTTACGAAAAACAAAATTCGGAAAAACCTAAAGTAGTGGCTTGTCACGCAGGTTTAGAATGCGGAATTCTTGGAACAAATTATCCAAATATGGATATGATTTCGTTTGGACCAACCATTCACGGTGCACATTCGCCTGATGAAAGAGCTTCGATAAAATCGTCTCAGAAATTTTATAAGTTTGTTTTGGAGATTTTAGAAAGTATTCCTGCTAGAAATTAATTTTTAAATAATTGTATTATAAAAACCGCGTAAAAATTTATTTACGTGGTTTTTTCTTTTAACATAAAATTGGCTTAGTTTTTGATTCATTTTTAATTCTTAAAAACCACTTTTTAACAATGAAAAAAATCCTTTTTTGCGGCATAATTTTATTAACATTTTTATCTTGTAACAATAAAATCGAAAAAGTAGAAAGGGCATTTTATTATTGGAAAAGCAATGAATGGAGAATTTCACAAAAAGAAGATTCGATTATTAAAAAAGTAGGAATTCAAAAAATTTATGTTAAATTTTTTGAAGTCGATAATTCCGAAGTTTTAGGAAATTTTCCAATTTCTAAGTCTAATTTAAGAATCGACGAAGGATTTAAATATGTTATAATTCCAACCATATTTATAAAAAATAATGTTTTTTTGAAAAGCAATCAAAAAGCAATAGATTCGCTGGTTTTGAACGTTAATTTTTTGCTTAATAAAAAATTAAAAGAAAATTACGAAAAAAATATGATTTCAGAATTGCAAATGGACTGCGACTGGACATTAAAATCTAAAGAAAATTACTTTTATTTCTTGAAAAAAATCAAAGAAATTTCTAAAAAGAAAATCAGTTGTACTTTGCGATTGTATCCATATAAATATCCTAATAAAATGGGAATACCTCCAGTTGACAGAGCGACTTTAATGTGTTATAATTTAATTAATCCACTAGAAAACCATACTAAAAATTCGATTTTAGATTTAAAAGAATTAGAAAGTTATTTGAATACAGAAAAAAAGTATCCAGTTCCGCTAGACGTTGCTTTGCCAATTTATTCTTGGATGCAAGTTTATCAAAACAATGAATTTTCAGAAGTTATTTATAATAATTTAAATGAAATCAATACAGTTCTTAAACCAATAAAACCGCTTTGGTTTGAAGTTACTAAAGACACCGTTTTTAATTATGACACTTATTTAAGAGTTGGAGATAAAATAAAATATGAAGAAACAACCGCTAAAAAAATAACTGATGCAATCAAAATAATCAAGAAAAATATTTCATTTCAAAAAAACACGACATTAACACTTTTCCATTTAGACGAAGAACAATTAAACAAATTTAGTAATGAAGAAATTTCTAGTTTTTATACTGCTTTTAGCAAATGATTCTATTTTCGCTTGCGGATTTTATCCTTATGGTGAAGATTTACGGTTTTGTTTTTTTAATCCAAACCATTTTAATTATCGTGGATTTTCGGAGTTTAATTATTCTGCAAACTCATTTAGTTTTAGTTATGAAGGTATTTATGCCGAAAACGAAATTGACGCTAACGAGAAATTATGGATTGCTTTTTGCAAAAATAAAATTTCAGTTTTCGATGTTCGCAATTATATGTACGAAATGTCATTTGATAATATAACTGAAAATTCTACCAACAAAATGGTACAATATTTTTTTAAAACTAAAAATATTGAAGCTATAGAATATTTAAAATTTACCAAAAAATGCGAAGTTTTTACTACAGCAATTGAGACAGATCCTTGGGAGAAAAAACAAGATATAACAATAGATGCCAAAAAAAAATTAATTGATGAAGCAATTTCGAATATAAAAAAAGTAAAAAACAAAGAATTGAAATTGCGATATGCCTTTTTGATAATCCGAATGGCTTATTATAGCGGAAATAAAATGGTGATCAATCAATTGTTTGATTCGGAATTTAAAAATATTAAAAATAAAAATATACTGTATTATTGGAGTTTATATTTTAAAGCAATAGCCGAAAAAAATAGAACTTATGCCAATTTTCTGGCAACTCAAGTTTTTGCAAATGCACCCGATAAAAGATTCGCAATTTATCAACATTACGATAAAAGTTTGGCAATTGAAAAAGTTTTGAAATATGCTAAAACAAACGAAGAAATCTTAAATGTTAAATTGTTTAATTCGATTATAAAGTCCGATAGAGTTTTAGAAAGTATGAAAGAAATCTATAACCTAAACCCAAAATCAGAAGGGTTAAGCTTTTTGTTACTTCGTGAAGTTAACAAGATCGAAGATTGGGTTTTAACTCCGCATTACACCTTGTTTGAACCATCAATTGGTTATGATTGGTGGAACAAAGAAGAAAATATATCTGTAAATAAAATTCTCAATAGAGTCGAAATTGATAAAAACTATGCAAGAAATGTAATAGCATTTATTGATAATACTGATTTAAATAAAGTTGAAAACCCTGTATTTTGGAAAACTGCAAAGGCTCATCTTTTATATATAACTCGAGATTTTTCTAAAAGTCTAACAATTACAAACGATTTAGAAAAAATTATTCCAAAAAAAGACAGCTTGTTAAATCAAATTAAAATAATGAAAGCCTTGAATTTGACAGCTAATCAAGTTCCTGGCAATGCAATTATTATAAATGAAGTAAAACCAATTATATTAGAATTCAAAAAAAACAAACAATTTTTATTTGCAATTGGTCGAGAACTTGAAAATCTTGGTAATACTAACGATGCTGCATTATTATATTCGAATTTAGAACCTAACGAATATGGAAATGGAGTTTATTGGAAAACTAAAAAACACAAAAAAGGTTCTTATTCTGATTATTTTTATAATTATTTTGGATATGTCGATGTAATTTATACACCAAAACAAATCGAATGTTTGATTGAAGAGACAATCGAGAAATCTAATAAAACAGATGAATTTTCAATTTGGAAATATGGGATTATTAAAAATGAATTAACTCAATTGAATGAATTATTAGGAATGAAATACATTCGACAAAATAATTTACAAAAAGCTGTCGAGAATTTCGAGAAAGTTTTTGATGATTATTGGGTAAGTTATTATGATTGTCTTTGGGAAAGAAAAGATTGTAATGAAATGGTTTTTGATGGCAATCCTTTTACTCAAATGATAAATACTCCAGATTTTGAAACGAAAGAAAAACTATTTAATTTAAACAAATTATCGATTACGAAAAAATTAATTAAATATTTGGATAAAGCCAATAATCCAAAAGAGAAAAATCGCGATTATTATTACTTTTTAATCGCAAATTGTTATTACAATATGACAATAAATGGTAATTCTTGGATGTTGCGGCGATTTGGAATATCAGATTATGATGTAGAACCTTTTCCTGAGGATCACTTAGAATTTCAAAATAGTAATTTGTCTAAAAAATATTATATGTTGGCTTATAAAAATGCTAAAACTGACGATTTTAAAGCTTTATGCTTAATGTTAGCCAAAAATTACAAGAAATTAAAAACAGATTATGAAGATCAATATTATGATTTATCAGGCAACTGTTATATTTTTAATGATTATTTTCAAAATAGAATCTGAAAATAAGATTAAGATTTTTTAGTATGTTTATTTACCAATCCTAAAATTGCGTCTTTATTTAAAGGTTTCGATATATAATCATTGAAACCCGTTTGAACAATTTTGTCAATTTCCTCAGGGAAAGAATAAGAGGTTTGTGCAACAATAGGTATTTTAGGATTGAATTCTCTAATGCTTTCAAAAGCTTCGTGACCGTTTTTGTTAGGCATTCTTATGTCCATAAAAATCATATCAAAATTAGCGTTTTCACGACAAATCTCAATTGCTTGTTGACCGTCAACAGCTCTAATGACTTGAATTTTATCTGATTTCAGCATTTGTTTTATCAACAAAAAATTGACATTGTCGTCTTCGGCTACTAATATTTTTATAGAATCATCAAGAATTAAAGCAATTGATTTTGGTACTTCTATAACTTTATTTGTTTCTAAAATCTCGTATTGCAACGGTATCCAAAACTTAAAATTAGAACCAATTCCTACTTGCGATTGCAACGAAATTTCGCCACCAAGCATATCAATATAGGCTTTTGAGATTGCCAAACCAAGTCCTAAACCTTCATTTGCTGAAATAGTATGGGTATTTGTTTTACTAAATCTTTTAAAAATTTTGGTTTTGAACTCATCAGAAATTCCAATTCCTGAATCTTTGACTTCAAAATTTATTTTTTTATTAATTTCATCAAAATCATAATCCAGAATAACAAAACCGTCATCTGTAAATTTCAATGCATTGTCTAGCATATTTACCAAAATTTGACTTAATTTGGTGACGTCGGTTGTAATGTTTTTGCTTAAATTTGATTTAGGTTTTATCAATTTAAACTCCAGATTTTCTTTTTTGTTTGTTACAGAAACTGCTTCAAACGTGGCTTGAATCATATTTTCTAAATTGATATTACTTAAGTTTGGTGCAACCAAATTAGTATCGATTCTTGACATTTCGACTAAATCATCAATAATATCTATTAAGTTTCGACCGCTCGATTTTATTATATTAATGTATTCATTTTTGTCTTTTTCAGAAATTTCTTCGTTTGATAATAAATCAGAAAAACCAATTATTGCATTCATTGGAGTTCGAATTTCGTGCGATAAATTCATTAAAAAAGCTGATTTTAGATTGTCACTTTCTTCTACTTTAGCTTTCGATTTTTGAAGTTGTAATTTTTGGTTCTGATTTTCTTCGAACAATTTTCCAATATGTCTAAATTCTCCGGGTATTTTTTTTAGTTTATCAATTGCGAAAACATCACCACTTAAAACTTCTTTAATTAATTTTATTGGAGATTTTGACCATTTTCTAGCATAATAAAAGAAAATTGTAAAAATAATAATCGATGCTAAAAATATAATTCCCAATACAATTTTGGTCGTTGAAAAATTAACATTTATTGGTCTTTTAAAAACTAATGAAGTTATTTTTTTTCCATTAAAATCTTTAATTTCTTTTGTTGCATAAATATATTTTGATTCTAAAGACTTACTTGAATCTAGAAAATCAATTTGAGAACTACTTATTTTTTCTAAATTTTGAAAATATTTAGAATCTATTAATTTTATCAAGAAAATATAGCCTTGCGGTTTGGTTTTATTTTTAAATGGATCTTCGGACGGATGAATTGTTGCACCATATACTTGAACAAAACCTTCAGGAATTTTTAAATTGAATTTTATGATTTTATTTTTATATAAAATCGGAAAAATTTCTTTTGGAATAAAATTTTCAGAAGTAATTTTAGTTGTAGAGACTTTTGCAATGAATTCGCTTTCAAGATTGTAAGTGTCTAGATAATCAACACGATTAGTATCAACCAAATAGGCCAATGAATTATTAAACCATTTTAAATCTTTATTTGAAACAAAATTAACTAACTCATCCCAAAATGACATTTCTTGTATCAGAGATACATACGATTCGGAATTCAACTCCATCAACGCATTAATTTCTCTATCAAATTGTTCGTTGACATTTCTAGAAATTTGTTTTTGTTGTTGGTATGTAAAATAAAATAAAACTGCATACAAAGCTAAAAAACTAATACTTGCAACTGTTAGCAAGAAAACTACTTTAGAGTATGTAGTTAATTTTGAGGTTTTTCTAGATTCGGCAAATGACATATTTGTAGGTATTGGAGAAATATTTATAAAAATAGAAAAAAAAATAGTAACTCGGCATATTATATGTTAAAAAATTTAAAAAAAAAAATTTTTAGTAATTTGATTGTTACATTCGAAATTCTATTTGTTAAAATCTAAAAAATAAATTCTAAAGTTGCATAAAATGTTCGACTTTCTGACGGAATAATTCCTGGTCCTGGATAACCAGTTGCACGTCTTGTGAAATAACTATTATTCGTGAAATTGGTTATTCCTGATTCGATTTTAAAATATTTTAACTTGTATGAAGTTGAAATATCGGCAACATAATAAGCTGGAATTGAACCAGAAATACCATTGTTCACATTATTTCTATCTGTTAAATTGGCACTCGAAAATTGACTTGATAAATAAGTAAATTGCAAACTTGTTATAAAATTTTTATATCCAATTCCTGTTCCAGTTTTTATATTGAATAATGGAACAAATTCGACTTTATTGCCTTTTACTTCTGCAATTTCAGATTTTAGATATTCAGAATCTGTTATGGAAATGTTTGAGAAAACATTCCAATTGAAATTTTCATTTGTTGCAAAAAAAGTTTTACTAATACTCCAATGACACATCGTTTCGAATCCATAAGTTAGTGCTGTTCCAAGATTTCCTCGACGTCTTATAATTTGTTTGTTTGCGTTTGTTGTTAAGAATTCTCCAATTTTATCATTATAGTACAATCCAAAAATATTGGTGTCAAACGTCAATTTATCATTTATTTGTCCACGAAAACCAATATCAGATGTGTAACCTTTTTCGTCAGTAATATTGCCATCAATTTCGAAACTTGGATTTGCTGTTCGTATGTCATTGAATGTTACTGAACGATAATTTTGTGATACATTTCCATAGAATTCTAGTCGATTTTTAGGTTTGTAACTCAAACCAATTCCTAATAAAGCCAAATTTCTATCCTTGGTTATTTGCTCTGGAATATTTTGATCTAAAAGAATGTTTCCAGCTAAATCTTGGTTTATTCTTCTATAAAAACCATTGGCTTGCGTCTTGATTTTCTCTAATCGAAAGCCAGGCGTAATCGAAAATTTTGACGATAATCTGAAAATATTTTCTCCAAAAACAGCAAAATTGAAATTCGGATATTTATAATCTGATTGATTTTTATATAACAGAAATTCATTCGATGCAATTTCGAAATCTGCATCGGCTTTCGGGCTTCCAGCATTTTGAATTCCTGAATTTTGTGCTTGATAATATTTTGCACCAATCAAAAAAGCATTCGAATTTTCTCTCATTTTATAACGTTTCAAAAACCTAGCTTCTGCGCCCCAATTTGTAAATTCGCCAACGATTAAATCTCGTTCAATGCCCATTTTATCAATATCGGTTATTCGAGTTGAGCGCAAACCAACCGCTTTTCTCGATGCGTCTAATCCAAATAATTGCAACGAAAAATCTGCATTATTATCGAATTTATGTTTGAATCTTAATGCAAATAAATTCCAGTTAACAGCAAACCAATTTCGAGTTCGATTGCTTTGCAACGGATTTTCTTTGAACATTTCGTCGGTTAATCCGCCAGCTTGTTGCGCCAAATAACTGTAATGTGTGTAATCAAAATGCAATGAATTTTTATCGTTAAACTGATAATTCAAGTTTGCAAAATAGTTTTTAGATTCGAATTTTGAGTTGGGACGAAAACCATCGCCTTTTTTAAAATTATAAAAAGTGTAGTAACTGAACTTGTTGTTTGTTCCAGAAATCGAAGTAAAATTTGTAAACAATTTGAATGATCCAATTGTGTTTCTTGTTACAAGCTCAAAAGGTTTTGAAGTTGGTTTTTTGAGTTTAAAATTTACTAAACCGCCAAATTGTGTTCCATATTGCAATGATGCTGCACCACGAACAATCTGAATTTCTTCTAAAGCTTCGGTTGGTGTGGCATAATAACTTTCTGGATAACCCAAAACATCAGCCGAAATGTCGTAATCATTTTGACGCGTATTGAAGTTCGAAGTTCGATTTGGATCTAATCCGCGACCGCCAATGCTGAGTTGCAAACCGCCATCGGAACTTTCGTTGATAGTCAAACCAACAACTTGCGCAAAAATTTGGCGTGCATTATTTATGGATTTGTTTGCCGTTAATTTATCAATAGAAATAACTTCGGTTTTTTTGCCTGCATAAATTGCTGTTTCTTCAATATCTCGCAATTTATTTAGTGCAAATATTTTTTCTTTTTGATTTTTAATGACAACTTCCGAAAGGTTGTTTATTTTTTCTAAGATTATTGTTTTATTGGTTTCTGATGAGGCAATTTCGATTTCTAAAATTGAATAATTTTCTTTGTAAAAAGTAAATTCATTTGTGCCAGATTTTTCTACATCTATAGAAAATGAACCATTTTTATCTGACAAATGTTTTGTGCCTGAAGTTTTATTATAAATTTCGACCAAAGATAATTTGGCTCCAGAAGTCGAAGTTATTGTTCCAGAAATATTGTTTTGGGATAAAATATTTGATGAAATCAGCAAGAAAAAAAATAATTTAAAATCCGATAATTTCATCATTAAAAGGTAAAATCCAAGTTTTTGGTTGGAAAGATTCATATTCGTTGGCAAGATTTATTTTAGGATTGATGTATTTTCGACTTATTCGACCATTCAAAGCTACATAACTTTCGACATAAACTTCTGGATTTTTCAGACCATTTTTTTTATAATAATCACATAGAAAATGCGCATATTCTAATATAAAATCGGGTTGAAACGACATTTGTTTTTCTTGGAATGTAGTCAAAAAAAGTCCATTATTTACTCGAATAGACTTTCTAGCCTTTGAATCTTTTACTATAAATTGAGTGTAACCAGCTTTTTCCATTATCATAACGCGCCAAGAAAACCGAAATCCTTCCTCTGTCCAAAACAATTCATTTTTATATAAAAAATATCGAAACGGAAATAAAACTTGAAATGCTAAAAATAAGGTTACAACTGCAATTTTAATTTTGTAAATCGCACTTTTTTCTTCAATAAATTGTTTTCCATTTTCGAATAATTTGAAATTAATTTTAAATAAATTAGCAATAAAATTAAATAATTTTTTGTGAAAATTGGCATCAAAAAATATTAAAGTGCTAATTATCATTATATATGGAAAAACACCTATTGGAAATAAAATTCGAGTCAAAACGTGAAAAATAACAACGATTATAAATGCAAAAATTCGAGTTCGTTTGAATAATAAGAAAAAAACAATGCTCAAATCATAAACCATTCCTGTCCAAGAAAATGCATAATGCACCCAATTTTCATTTAATAAAGAACCTATAATTGGTAGTTCATTATTATTTGGCAACCAAATTTTGAGTGGCATTGCATTTATTAACCAATCAGAATTTAGTTTGGCTAAACCAGCATAAAAATAAACGATTCCTAATAATAATTTCAGAATATCGATATTCCAACTCGGAATTTTCTCGAATGCAAGGTTCGGATTTTTATTTGCATCGACAGAAAAAAAAGCATTTGCAGGCAAAAAAATCATTATAAAACTTATGACCGAAACAAAATAATAATGATTCAGATAAGTCGTTTTATCGATCAATTCGATATAAGTAAAAGTCAAAAAAAAAGTGATAATTGACATTCGATATTTATATCCAATAGCAACTAAAAATGCAGATAATCCGCTGATTACAAACAATAAATGAGTGTAAATTCCCAAAGGTTTTATCCAACTAAAACCATAATAAGTAAAATGAAACTTTGGAATGATATAAAATTCTTCAATCCAATTGTAACTTGCAAAACGAATTAAACTAAAAACCATCATTAAACCAAACGCTAGCCTAAAAAAAGCTAGCGTTGCGGCTTGTGAATAAGAATTCAAATATTTTTTTAGACTAAAATTCATAATTAATCGCCATCGCCATCGACATAATCAATTGTGATATTTAATGCTTGTGTCATATCTACTTTAGTGTAAATGACATTTTGTTGCAAAGCGTCAAACGAAGATAGCATTTTAGCGTTATCATTAGTAACTTGAGATGAAAAACTGTTGTTAAGCGCATTATTTATAGCAAAAACTTTATTGTATTGTGCATTAATCAAATCACTTAATTGTGAATTTTTTTTAACAAAATCTAAGTATGATTTTAGTCCAATTCCAGTAGTTGTTGAATTGAAATGTTTGCCATTAAAAAAATCTTGCGAAGCTTTTATAGATTCATTTAACAAAATTTTAGAAATATCATTTTTATAAAA
>JAYVBR010000582.1:0-4963 GCA_043750395.1 Bacteroidota bacterium
TATAATACATTGCCATTCCTGATAAAATTTCAATACCTATTAATGTTAAAACCCAATTTATTTTCTGAAAACCAAGATTCAATTTTCGATTTCTGAAAAATAAAAAACCATTTAAACCAAGAATTAATAATGAAAATGATCTATGAATGTAAAAAGTAATTTCAGGATTTTCAAGCACTTTTTGCATTTGATTATAGCCCAAAATTTTAACTTGGTCGTCAACATATTGTCGCACTTGTGTGCCAAGTACTATTTGAAAAAAAGTTAATATTATAGTAACAAAAAGTATTTTTTGGAAATAAGAATCTTCTATAAATATAATTGTTTTAATTGATGCTTTTTTAATAATATAAAGCAAAACTGCAACAATAATCAATGCCACAATCATATGTATTGAAATTTTAATTGGATTCAAAACCGAATAGACAACTCTTGCACCCAACCAACCTTGAAAACCCATTAAAAATACTGAAACCCAAGAAAATAAAGTAATTTTTTTGTCAATTTTCCAATATTTAAAAGAAAAAATTGCCATAATAAAAACTGCTAATCCAGCTAAAGCACCAATTAATCTGTTGATATATTCTATCCAGGTTTCGACTGCGTTAAAAATGGCATAATCGTGTTTGGTATATAACCGAAAATGACTTTCATCGAATTTTTCATTTGACAAAAAATCACTTTTTACAACCAATAATTTTTCTTCTTTAATAATAACCTGATTTTCGGAATATTCGTGATTAGGCGTCCAAAGTAATTCTTTAATATCGGTTGGCGGAATGTAATAGCCAAAGCATTTTGGCCAATCTGGACAACCCATTCCTGAGCCTGTCATTCGTACCAATGCACCTGCAACGATTACTAAATAAACTAAAACTAAGGAAATTTTTGCTGTTTTGAGAAAAATATTTTTCATTGATTCTGAAACTAATTTCAGTTTTATTTTAAAGGATGATTTAGAGGATTTTGTCTTGTGTCAAAAATGTCTAGAACTGTTAATTTATTGTCAGAAATTCTATAAATAAGTTCAAAATGACTTTCTATTCTAATTTTCACATCTAATAAATTGGAGGGTTTGACAATTTCAGAATATTTACAAATTAATTTTAATGATTCTAAAAACTGCTTATTGAGCTTATTACTATAAGTTCTAGATTTATTTCTATTGTTCCAATAATCAAAAATAGCTCTTCTTGAAATTTGAGCATCAATACTCCAACAAATTACTCTAGCCATTTTTGAATATCTTTTTCAGCTTCTTCTTCGGTCATTACTAAGCCTAATTCAACTTGTTTTATTGAATTTAATATTCTAATTTTTTGTGATTCTGAAAAGATATGTACTTCTTGTTTAGACATTTTTATTCCCAAAATTTCTGTAATTTGTTCCAATTTCAACAAATCTTCAGTTGATGAAATTTCGTTGATTATATTCGATTTTATTTCAGCTACACTCATTATTCAATTATTTACATCAAAGTTAATTAATTTTGCTAAACAATTAGGTTAACAATTTATAAATTTTAATTAATTTTAATCAATCCCAATTTTGCTCCACGTTTCAAAACAAATTCATAAGCTGATTGGTATTCATTTGGGATTTCGCCTTCTAAAATTGCTTCTTTTACTGCATCTTTCAAAACACCGATTTCACGTGAAGGCTTCAAGTTAAAAATTTTCATAATTTCTTCTCCAGAAATTGGTGGCTGAAAATTTCTAACCGAATCTCGTTCTTCTACTTCAACAATTTTTTGTCGAACTAATTCGAAATTGTTGTGGTATTTTTTAAATTTCGATGGATTTTTGGTTGTAATATCAGCTGCGCACAGCGTCATAAGACTTTCGACATCATCGCCAGCATCAAAAACCAATCTTCGAACTGCTGAATCGGTAACTAAATCTTGCGAAAGTACGATTGGTCTTGAACTCATCATTACCATTTTCTGAACAAATTTCATTTTATTATTTAAAGGCATTTTTAATCTTTCGAATATTTTTTTTGCCATTTTTCCTCCCAAAAACTCGTGACCGTGAAAAGTCCAACCTTGTTTTTTATTGAAACGTTTTGTTGGTGCTTTGCCAATGTCGTGCAACAATGCTGCCCAACGCAACCAAACATCGTCAGTATTTGGACAAATATTATCTACAACTTCGAGCGTGTGATAAAAATTATTTTTGTGAGTATGTCCTTCAATCTCTTCGACATTGTTTAATGCTGTTAATTCTGGAAGTATAATATTTAACAATCCTGTTTTAAAAAGCAGTAAAAATCCAATTGATGGTTTTGCAGTTGAAAGAATTTTATTCAATTCGTCAACAATTCTTTCGCCAGAAATAATATTGATTCTATCAGCATTTTTTGTAATCGAATTCAAAGATTTTTCCTCTATTTCGAAACCTAATTGTGTTGCAAACCTAATTCCGCGTAGCATTCGCAAAGGATCATCAGAAAAAGTAATATCTGGATCGAGTGGCGTTTTTATGGTTTTATTTTCTAAATCTGATAATCCATCAAATGGATCTAATAATTCTCCATAATTCTCTTTATTCAACGAAATTGCTATTGCATTTATTGTAAAATCGCGCCGGTTTTGATCGTCGTGCAAAGTTCCATTTTCTACAACTGGATTGCGAGATTCAAAATTATAGCTTTCTTTTCTTGCGCCAACAAACTCAATATCAATGCCTTCGAAGTTTAACATTGCAGTTCCATAAGTTTTAAAAACTTGAACTTTTGGTTTTTTTGGTAATAGTGAAGATACTTTCAAAGCCAATTCGATTCCTGAACCAACGGCAACTATATCGATGTCTTTTTTGAAATCTCTTTTCAGAATTAAATCACGAACAAAACCGCCAATTACATAACTTTCAAGGTTTAATTCTTGGGCTGCAATTGAGATTATTTCGAAAATTTTGTTGTTTAATGATTGTTTATAGTTCATTTATACCGCTAATTCGCTAATTTATTTTTAGAATTTACAATTCTTTTATATTCAAGAGAAATTAGATTAAAATTTGCTAAAATTGCTAACATATTGTTTGAAATTTTTAAGTAATTTAAACATTGATTATAATGACTTGCATTGAAACAATCGACAGTTTTAATTTCTAAAATTATTTTATCATCAATAACAAAATCAGCATAAAATTTATGTTTTAAAAAAGAGTTTTTATATTTGACAGCATATTCTTTTTCTCTTTCAAATTCAATATTATTTTCTTTAAGTTCGAATTCAATTGCATCTTTATAAACGATTTCTGAAAATCCTTTTCCTAGATTTTTGTGAACTTCAAATAAAATTCCAACAATTTTATAACTTTCTTCTTTATAAATTAAATCTTCCAATTTGATATTTTTTAACGCCAATTTAATAATTTACTAGTTTTTTAAAAATTAGATTAATTTTAAAAAAAATAAATTTGCGAATTAGCGGTCAATTAATTTTTAATTTCTAATAACTTTTACTTGGTTATCTAAAGCAATCTTGATAATTGTCGATGGATTTCCGCATTTTTTTTCTCGTGATAAATTTACAACATAGTCCACTCCATTTAAAATTTCTTTAGAAATTTCTGAAAAAGACATTGGAGTTGGTTTTCCAGAAATATTTGCCGAAGTCGAAACCAGCGGTTTTTTGAGTTTATCGATTAACTTAAAACAAAACGAATCTTTCACAACACGAATTCCTAATGTATTGTCTGGTGCAACTAAATTTTTTGCAATATTTTGGGGTTTATCAAGAATTAATGTAGTTGGTTTTTCGGATAAATCCATAATTTGCCAAGCAGTTTCAGGAACTTCTTTGAAAGTGTTGTGAATCATTTTATCACCATTCATAAGTACAATCATACTTTGACTTTCAGCTCTTTTTTTGAGGTTATAAATTTTATCAACCGCTTCTTCATTCGATGCGTCGCAACCAATTCCCCAAACAGTATCGGTTGGATAAAGAATGATTCCACCGTTTTGCAAAACTTCTAAAGCATTTTGAATTTCTTGATTTAAGTCCATTTTTAATAATTATTCAATATTTTTATAACTTTATTTACCTCATCATTAGTCAAAACTTGGCTCATTGGTAAACTTAGAACCTCGTTATGAATTTGTTCAGAAATTGGAAAATTCAAATGATTTAATTCTGAAAAACAATCTTGTTTGTGTGGCGGAATTGGATAATGAATTAAAGTTTGAATTTTATTTTTTAATAAATATTCTACTAAATCATTTCGGTTTTCGGTTCGAATCACGAACAAATGCCAAACGTGTTCTAGTTCGTTTTTTGGATAATTTGGAAGTATTATTTTATTATTATTAATACCCAAACAATACATTTTGGCAATTTCACGTCGTCGATTATTTTCTGAATCTAAATATTTTAATTTAACATTTAATACTGATGCTTGAATTTCGTCCAAACGAGAATTGAGTCCTTGCAAAACATTATTGTATTTTTTATTTGAACCATAATTGGCCAATGTTCGAATTGTTTTTGCCAATAAATCGTCGTTGGTTGTTACTGCACCTGCATCGCCAAGAGCACCAAGATTTTTGGTTGGATAAAAACTAAAACCAGTTGCGTCGCCAAGATTTCCTGTTTTTAAATTATTGAAACTAGCACCAATTGCTTGTGCATTGTCTTCAATAATTTTTAGATTGTATTTTTTGGCTAAAGCCTTCAAATCATCAGAAAAAATTACTTGTCCGTAAAGATGAACAATCATTATGGCGCGAGTTTTTGGCGTTATTGCAGATTCAATTTTTGAAATATCAATATTAAAACAATCAATATTTGGTTCGACAAAAACTGGTTTTAGATTATTGTCTGTAATTGCCAAAACTGATGCAATATAAGTATTCGAAGGAACAATTATCTGGTCATTTTTTGCAAAAAAACCTAGTTCTAGATATGCTTTTATAATTAATCGCAATGCGTCTAGACCATTGGCGACTCCAATTGCATTTT
>JAYVBR010000583.1:0-2128 GCA_043750395.1 Bacteroidota bacterium
ATTCATCTGGCGCATCAAAAGCAACGCATCAAGCCATTCAGGATTTTACTCTAAAAGCATTCAATACTTTAAAAAACATTAGCATTGACAATGAAAAAAAAGATATTTTGCGTTCATTTGGTGAGAATTTAATGGGTAGAAAGGTTTAATAAAAGTTAATTTATAATTCAACTTTAAAAATCAATAAAGATTTCATTCTAGCGCACTAAGAATTCAATATTTATTAGCGTGTTTAGTTTGAGGAATTGAAAATTAATTTGCATTAATAAATTTAAAGCGAAAAAAGATAAAATATAGTTTCGAAACCATTAAAGTTTTTTAATTACAAGGCGATACTATCCAATTAAAAAAGTCCAAAAATCTGTAATAAAAATTTTAATTATTCGCTTTAATCAAAAAAGTTAAAACCACTGCAACATAAAAATTACTGCAAATACTTTTGCAAAAAAATTTTTATTCCAAAATTCTTTAACGAATTTATGGCGTAAAGTCGATTTTGTATAAGGTTTTATTTACAAAAAAAAATCTTTACAATGTTTATAAAATCTTCAGTTAACAATTAAAAAATAACTAATTTTATTTAAAAACAAATTCTATCATTCATAAAAAATAAAAAAGTCTGATTTAAATCGAAAATAGATTCTAATTTTTCAGTTTCAATTACAAAATTTATTCGTTAAATTTACATCATCAAAATCAATCAAATGAAAAAATTAATATTGGCAACTGCAACATTATTATCTTTTTACGCCAATTCTCAAGAAATTGAAAATGGAACCTATATTGCTAAAGAAAAAGGTCAAAACATTCGATTAATTTTAAAAGACAATCAATACGATTTGTCGTTAATGTCAGGAAAGTTCGAAATAAAAAAAGATTCGATAATTTTAAATTCACAGCAAAAAAAAATCTAGTTTTGAATTGGTTAATACTTACAATCAATCTAAATTGGACAAAATCAAAGTTTATCTTAATGGTAACTCCAACGACTTTAGTAATATTTACATTTCAACTTTTAATGGCAATACAACACCAATTTACAAACAAGTTGAAACAAAAATAGAAATTTTAGATTTAAAGCAAGATTATAAAATATATTGCGAAATTGACCGCGCCGATTTTTTAGTATTAGTAAAAGAAGATTATTTTCAAGTTAGCGAAATGGCGAAATTCAAAATTCCCGAAAATGTTTCGGAAATTTCGGTTGAAATTCAAAATTTGCCAAGTCAAAATTTAAAACTTGCTGGAACTTTCAATTCGCAAACCAAAGAATTGACAATATTTGAAAATGGTAAAAATCCATTGGTTTTTCGGCCAGAAAAGCAAAATGACAGTTCTGAAAAAGTAGAAATAATTCCTTTAGAAACAAAAATAATCAATAATTGGAATTATCCTGGTAAGGAACGAATTAAAGGTGACCAAAATCCAGCAATTGATGCTGCAACAGAAAGCGCAAACGGTGGCGAAGTTGTCACAAATCTCGAAAAACCAAAATTCCAATTGCAAGTTGAAAACAATCTGAATGCTGCAATTGCATCAAATGCGAAAATGGCTCATAAATTTTTGGTGATTTATTATGATCCAAAAAACAAAAATGCAAAATCAGATTTTGATAATTTCATCAAAGAACAAAATAAGCAATTGAATTATAATATGTATGATGAATATGATAAAAAATATGATTTATTCAATTATTATTTAGCTTCAAAGCAAGATGAAAAATGGTTAAAAATCAAAAATATTAAAAATTTCCCTTGTGTTATTGCAGTAAATTCAGAAGGAGAAATTTTGGGCCAAACCAACAAAAGCATTTTCGAAATACAAAATCAATTTTATTATTATGACGATTTCGGTAAGAATTTAACTCGAACCAATGCATTGGTCAATTTCAAAAAAGCTATATCTAAATCATTAAAAGATACCGAAAATATAAAAGCATTCGCAAATATTGTTGCACTAGAAATTCCTTACGAATATAATGAAGTTTTGCCTGTCGATGCTGCAAAAATAAATCAAGTTGAGGTTGTTCAGCCTGTAATTTCAGACATAGAAGTTACAAAAGATTCCGAAAAAGTTAGAGAAGTTCCAGCCGATGAACAAAAAAGTGAACCAAATACTGAACAAATTG
>JAYVBR010000584.1:0-4961 GCA_043750395.1 Bacteroidota bacterium
TTTCTTGAATTTCGCAATTGCCAAATCGTCTTTGTCACTGTTATAATAAACCAAACCTTGTTTCAAAACTGCTTTGGAGTTGTACGAACCATTTTTAAATTCAGTCAATAATTGATCATAAGTTTTAACAGCCAAATCGGTTTTATTTTCGGCGACATAAGTATTTGCTAGTTCGAAAAGTGCATCATCACGATATTGCGATTTTGGATAAATTTTTAAAAACTGATTAAAATTGTCAATTTCTTGGTCATTTTTAGATAAAAATCCATAACAAATTGCTTTTTGATAAGCGGCATAATCAGCATCGACACTTTTAGATTCAATAACTTTATTGTACGCTTCGAGCGCAGGAAAATATTTTGTCGATACAAATCTTGAATCTGCTAAACGCAAATAACTGTCATTTCCTCGCAATTTATCATCTTTTATAACTTCTAAATGGGTTTGAAAATAATTTCCAGCTTGGTCATATTCTTTCAATTTAAAATAACAATAAGCAATGTTGTAATTGATATTTTTGTTTTCGACGGTATTTTTCGCTTCTGAAAATGCTATGAATTGCTTGAAACTAATTAATGCTTCATTAAAATTGTCTAATCCAAATTCGGTTTCTGCTTTCCAAAAAGTGGCTCTTGCCGAAAAAGTTTTGTCTTGCGGTTCAGCAATCGATTTTTTGAACATTGATAATGCCGCTGCATAATTTCCGTCGGTATAAAGTTCTAATCCACGATAAAAAGTTACTTTCTGATAAGCTGGTTTATTTTCTGGCGATTTATTTTTATCCAACAAAACCAATGCTTCTTTGTAATTTTTCGAGGAAATAAAAGAATTAATCAACAATTTTTCGATTTCGGGATTGTTCGAATTTTTAGGATATTTTGCTACAAATGATGACAAAACATCAGGAACCGATTGGTATGAATTTCCGATTTCGTAACTCAATTTGGCATAATTAAAAGCCGAATCCTCTTGAATTTTTAAATCAAAAATCATTTCTGATGCGTTTTTAAAAGCATTCAAAGCTTGGAGTTTTTTATCGGTTTTTAGATAACATTCACCCAAGTGATAATAACCGTTTTGAGCTACAAAATCCTTACCATCAATGATTTTATTGAATTGCGAAATCGCATTTTCAAAGTTATTTTGTTTGTAATAAGTATAACCTAATTGATAATAATCGGTGTTGTTCCATTTTCCTTTTTTGCCACGATAATCAACTAAATATGGCAACGCTTTATCGAATTGTTTAAGATTAAAATAACTTTCGCCAATAATTTTACTTAATTCAGATTTTTCGATTGCCGATGATTTTGGCATTGCGATTAATCCTAACTCAATTGATTTTTCGAATTTTCCGAGTTTAAAATTCATATCAGCCTGAAAATAAGACAATTTCTCTTTGTATTTATCTTGGTCTGCAACTTGATCGAATTGTTTGTTGGCTTCTTTGTAATTGTCAACTTCATAAGCCATAAAACCCAAATAATACTTGGCTTGAGAACCAAAAGTTGGCGAATTGATTACTTTATTGAAATAAATTGTAGCATCTTTTATGTTTTTGGCTGTAAAAAAACTGTAACCTTTTTGGAAATTAAATTTTTCTAAATCTTCATAATTCATATTCGATTCATCAACTTTATCGAACCATTCTAAAGCTTTTTGATAATTGCCTTGATCGAAATAAAAACCTGCAACTTCTTGATAAGCTTGATTTTGTTTGGGCGAAGTTGGATAATCTTTAACGAAGTTTTCAATCAAATCATCGGCATTCGATTGGTTGAGATGAATGGCACAAACTGCTGCATAATAGGCACAATCTGATTTAATGTTATCATCGCTGGAATCATCAAAAACTTTAGCAAAAATAATTTCTGCCGATTGGTATTGTTGGTTTTTGAATAATAAAATGGCTCGGTCAAAATCTTCTAATTCATTGGTATAAATTGCCGATTTTTGCGAAAAACCAGCATTTGATATTAAATAAATTATAATTATATATAGGTATGAAAACTTTATCATCTAGAAAAATATTTATTTATCAAAAATAGTGTTGTACACTAGATAACGTAATAGTTGTGGTTTTTATTATAAACATTTTTGTAAACAATTTTATTTGATGTTTAAAAGTTTTTGGTTTTTGGTTAAAAAAAAAATCCTATCTTCAATTTAGAAAATAGGATTTGATTTAAAATTTAAAACTGTTTTAATTTTTTAAAATTCTTTCAATTTGTATTCTATTTTCAGAATTTATTTTCAAGAAATAAACTCCTTTATCTAAAGTTGTAATATCCAAACTTGTTTGCGAATTCGCAATATTTTTCGATTGTAAAATTCGCCCCTGAATGTCAAGCAATTCTATATTTATATTGCCATTGAAATTGTTATTGCTGTTGAATTTAACATTGATAATTGAATTCGTAGGATTTGGGTATATTTTCATAAAATCATTAGTCTCAAAATTTGAATTGGACAATAAACTTGTGAATTCGGTTTCAAAAATATTGGTGTCAATTGCTGGATTGGTATCGAAATAGATTTTTGCGGCATTTGGTACAATTGTCCCAACTGCAAATCCTGGTTTAAGCTTGGCCTTATAGGTTACAAAACCTTTTCCAATATTACTATTTGCTACAGAAACTGGTAAGAAAATATTTTTGAATTTAAAGTCTAGGTTATTGCCTACTCTATTTAAAACACAATTGTCACTCGATGCCACCATTTGAATTGAATTTTCATCGATTTTAGAGTCCAAAAAATTTGTAATATTTACATTTTCGGCAAATGCGGTTCCAGTGTTTTCAAAACGAATTGTGTAATTCAAGAAATCATTGGCATTGAAATTAGAAAAAAGAATTTTCTCACCGTGCGATTCTGTTATGTCATTTGGGTCGTACGATGCAGTTACAGCTTCGGTTAAAGTAAAAAAATTATTAGACAAAATTGGCTCTGTTGCAGTAGTTGTCACAGTTACAGAATTGGTTAACAATTGACCTATACTTACTGTTGGTATGCTTGGTATTGAAAAAGTAACATAAAAATAAAGTGTTGCAAAAGGTTGCAAATTAGAAAAATCGTAAGTGAAACCTGATGCAGTTAAATTAGCATTTGGTGTTATTGTGTTAATTGTAACATTGGGATCTTTGGTAAAAACAACCGTTCCATTTGAAATTGTTTGGTTGCATAGATTTTTGATTGCAATTATTTTATAATTGTTAAATCCGGCACGAATTGTGTTCGTTGAATTAAGATTCGCTTCAACATCATAAAATGCAGCATTAACAGTTATTGGGAAATTTATTAATATTGGACTGTTTGCAATTGAAGTTATTACATTAGAAAAAGTTAAAACACTTGAGTAATAAGGTGCGTATAATGGATTTATCTGAAAATTAAAATTATAAACATTGTTAATATTTGTTTCATAAATACTATGGTTGCCAGTCGAAGTGGTTGTATAATTTATATTTCCGCTATTATTTAATTCTTGAGCAAATGTACCATTAGTAAAATTTATTTCGTTATTGTCTTTAATTCCATTGTTATTAGAATCTAAAAAAGCATTTAATCGAAAAACTGCTATAGTAGGTAGTGCACACGTTACATTGGCAATCCAACCAGTCTTATTTACCGAAGAATCGCTTACAAATTTAAAAGTCAAACAGCCACTAGGATTATAGGCGGTAAAAGGACCAGGAATATTGTTTCCCCAAAAAGCACCTGGTTGAGAAAGTGCTGGATTTGCACCATTAGCTTGAAGACTAGAAATTTGTTGAGAAGCACTCACGCTATTTCCATCATAAACATACATCCCGTCAAACGCTGATTCTGTGTTAAATTGAGTGAAGGTAACCGTTAAAACATCGCCTGGATTATTTGGACAAATTACAATAGTTTGATTTTCATTTTCTCCATAATTGCCATTTACACCACCACTGTCAGTGAATATTCCTCCGCAAATACCGTTTTGTGATAAACCTGAAAGTGTAATTAAAAAAACTAATATTAAGGTAATTTTTTTCATAATATCTATTTTTAAAGTTCTTTAAATATTTAATTTATTCTTTAATAATTCTCTCTATTTGCGTTTGATTTTTAGAATTGATTTTCAGAAAATAAATACCATTTACATAACCCGAAATATCTAAAATTGTTCGCAAATTTGTAACATTTTGCGATTGCAAAACTCGACCTTGAATGTCAAGCAATTCTAAATTGATATTATCTTTGCTATTTTCAATGTCATTGAAATTGCTATTGAAATTGTTATTGAAATTGAAATTGCAATTAACAATTGAACTCGAAGGATTTGGGTAAACCAAAAACTCATTCTTAACAAATTTTTCATTGTCAAGCACACAACTACTGTCTATTGTGGGTTGCGCACCACTATTGCACCCTGCCAAAAAAGTTGTTAGTGGCGCAACCTCGTTTTCGTCGGCACAAATAGTTATTAAGTTTGGGTTGCCAACTTTCCAGCAGTCGTTTGATACCATTGGCACATTAATAATTTGTGGAAAACCATTTTTAATGTTAATGCTTGTAAGATTATTATTGTTACATACTAACACTTCGAAAAGTGGATTACTGCGAAAATCTAATGTTGTCAATTGATTATTGGAACAAGATACAGCCTTTAACTGTGGTAAACCAGTAAAGTCAAGGTTACTAATATTATTGTTTGGACAATTAAGATAGCTTAAATTTATCATTCCAGATAAATTTAAACTCGATATGTTAGTTAAGTCACATCTAAGTGCAACTAGTTGCAACATTAGTGATGTATCAATGTTATTTAATGGATTGTAATGTACTGCCAAATCTTTAAGATTAATAAAATGTTCAATACCACTTAAATTAAAAATATTAGAATAAAATAAATTTAAATACCCAACTTGTTGTGCCTCTAATAATGACAATGAAATCTCATTTTTAGAGGCACAACAAGTTGGGTATTTAAATTT
>JAYVBR010000585.1:0-2126 GCA_043750395.1 Bacteroidota bacterium
CTAAAAAATCATTTTTAGGGTCGCCGCAAACAACCATAATATCGGTGCGAATAACGGTATCTTCATTGATTTTCCAGTCTAATTCATTAAAAACTTCACAATTACAGTTAGAATTTCTATCAATAAAATTTGAAGATTGAGTAATTAATCTTGATTGAATACGACTGTGCTTGTAAGAAGCCGATGGTAGCATTTGAAAAGGATAGCCATTTACAAGTTCCCAATCTTCTTTCCAATTTTTGTAATCGTTATAAAAATATCGTGGATAATTAAAATCTTTCATCTTTAATTTTTAAAAGTTTTCACAAACAATTTCAAACATTCAACTGCTTCTGCAACATCGTGAACCCGCAATATTTTTGCGCCTTTTGTCAATGCAATTGTGTTTAAAACCGAGGTTCCGTTTAGAGCGTTTTCTGCTGTTGTATCCAAGGTTTTATAAATCATTGATTTTCTTGAAATTCCTGTAAGAATTGGCGATTCTAGCATTTGAAAAAGTTCTAAATTTTGTAAAACTTCAAAATTTTGATCTAATGTTTTTGCAAATCCAAATCCTGGATCAATTATCAAATCATTGATTCCTAAACTTCTAGCAATTGCAATTTTTTCTGAAAAATAAAACAATATTTCTTTTGTTATATTTTCATAATTTGTCAATGATTGCATTGTTTGAGCATTTCCTCGCATGTGCATCATTATGTATGGCACATTATATTTTGCAACAACTTCAATCATTTTATGGTCAAGATTTCCTGCTGAAATATCATTGATTATTGCTGCGCCATTTTCTATACAAACTTTGGCAACTTCACTTCTAAAAGTATCAATTGAAATAATTGTTTCTGGAAATTTATTTAGAATAAGGTTTAATACTGGTAAAATTCTTTCGATTTCTTCTTTTTCTGATACAAATTCGGCATTTGGCTTGCTAGAATAAGCACCAATATCGATGAAAGTTGCTCCTTCAAAAATCATTTTTTCAACTTGATTCAAAATCTGATTCTCGCCAATAAACTTTCCGCCATCGTAGAAAGAATTTGGAGTAATATTCAAAATCCCCATTACTTTTGGTGTCGATAAATCAATAAGTTTGCCTTTACAGTTCATAGCCCCTAACCCCCAAAGGGGGAATTGTTAAGTTAAAATACAAATTTACAAATTTTATTTATAAATATTGTAATTCCCCCTTTGGGGGTTAGGGGGCTTTGGTTATATTTGTAAAAATTTTTTATAAAAATGAAGAATACTTCGCAAGAATATGACAAAGTAATTGCAATTTGCAGCAATTTATTTAACAATAAAATGAAAGATTATGGTTGTGCATGGCGCATTTTGCGGTTGCCATCATTAACCGACCAAATTTTTATAAAAGCACAACGCATTCGTAGTTTACAAGAAAACGAGGTTAGAAAAATAGATGAAGACGAAACTGGTGAGTTCATCGGTATTATTAATTATTCGATTATGGCTTTGATTCAGTTTGAACTTGGAGTTGCTACTCAACCTGATTTAACTGTTGAAAAAGCATCGCAATTATACGACGAGAAAATTGCTTTGACCAAAAAATTAATGGAAGATAAAAACCACGATTATGGCGAAGCTTGGCGAGAAATGCGTGTTAGTTCATTGACAGACTTAATTTTACAAAAATTATTGCGAGTAAAACAAATCGAGGACAATAAAGGAAAAACTTTGGTTTCGGAAGGTATTGATGCCAATTATCAAGATATGATCAATTATGCGGTTTTTGCTTTAATATTAATGGAAGTTAAATAACAAATGCAATATCAATGTCAATTACTATTGCAAAATCAAATAAAAATTAAATAGTAATAACAACTCATTAACAAATCATACCAAAATCAATTTTTACTTTTGTGAAAAACATAAAAAATGAAAGATTATAAAAATACAATCGCTTGGGCAATTCGAATTATAATTGCTTTTTTATTTATAGTTTCGGCTATTGCCAAAATGTATCCATCGCCCTATTTTGCGATATCGACATTTGAAGTAAAACAACTTTATACTTTAGGATTTACAGAAGCAATTGCTCCATTTTTTTCACGTATATTAATAGGTATAGAATTGGCTTTAGGATTTTTGATTTTGCAAAAGCATTTTCT
>JAYVBR010000586.1:0-2126 GCA_043750395.1 Bacteroidota bacterium
TTTTTTCTCATAGTTCGCTATTTTGCGATTTGCTTTTTCAATTTCTTTCTCTCGATCAACAGAAATATTTTTTTTAATTTCAACTATTTTAATTTTCTAAGAATTTAATTCAAATCTTTTTTTTTCAATCTTCAATTTTATTTTTTCGACTTTTTTTCTTCGATAACCAATAAAGTTTCATCTGATCGCTGGTAAGAATTAAACATCAATCCGTTCGTCGGAAATTGATTAAAATTCGTTGTTGGCATTGATTGTGCTTGAGGAAAACTCTAAGTATTTGTAGTCAATGAAAAAATAAAAGATATTAATAAAATAAAGATATTTCTCATTATTGAATACTATTTTTATTGTCAACCCAATTTTTCGCATTAACAAATGCTTCTAACCAAGGTGAAACTTCGTCATTTCTGTCCTTTGGATAATAAGCCCAATTCCAAGGGAAAGTTGAACGTTCAATGTGCGGCATCATTACTAAATGTCGACCCGATTTATCGCACAACATAGCTGTATTATAATCTGATCCGTTCGGGTTGGCAGGATAAGTATCATAAGTATATTTAGAAACAATATTATAACTTTCTTCGGGCATTGGTAAATTGAATTTTCCCTCGCCATGAGAAACCCAAACTCCTAAAATTGAGTCTTCTAGACTTGATAACATAACCGAATTATTCTTCTGAACCGTAACCGATGTAAAAATGCTTTCGTGTTTTCTACTTTCATTATGTAACATTTTTCCGTGAATTTCGTGTTCTGGATTAATAATTTCTAATTCCATAAATAACTGGCAACCATTGCAAATCCCAACAGATAATGTGTCGTCACGTTTCAAGAAATTGTCTAATGCTGTTTTTGCTTTCTCATTATATAAAAATGCACCTGCCCAACCTTTGGCTGAACCTAAAACATCTGAATTCGAAAAACCTCCAACAGCACCAATAAACTGAATATCTTCGAGCGTTTCTCGACCAGAAATTAAATCGGTCATGTGAACATCTTTTACATCAAATCCTGCTAAAAACATTGCATTTGCCATTTCTCGCTCTGAATTGCTTCCTTTTTCTCTAATAATTGCTGCTTTTGGACGTAAATCTCTCGACTGCGCTCGTGAGGACAAGATAGAACCAATTTCGTTTTTCTCACCGAGCGCAGTCAAAGTGTTTGGTTTTTGACCATTAAAATGTATCGGAAAATTATAATTCAAACTATGATTAGCAAAATTCTCATAACGTTCTAATGATTTTCCGTTTTTGGTTTGTTTTTGGTCGAGTAGGAAAGAGGTTTCAAACCAAATTTCTCTCAAATTTGAAACTTGAAATTTGAAATCATTAATTTTTAATTCATTCGAATTGTCAACATTTCCTAGTTTAAAATATTCTACGTTATTCTTATTTAATATATTTTCAAAAACAACATCTTCTTTGGCTTGAAGTACAATACCTATATTCTCAGAAAATAAAATTTTAACCAAATCTTTTTCTTTAAAATCATTAAAATTTAAATTCATTCCAGCCTCGACAAATTTGCTAGTTCCCCCTTCGGGGGCTAGGGGGCTAAAACACATTTCTAGTAAAGTAGTAATTAATCCGCCACTTCCAATATCGTGACCAGCTAAAATTTGATTGTCTAAAATCAGTTCTTGAATGGTATTAAAAGCATTTTTAAAGAAATTTGAATCTTTAATCGTTGGAGTTTCGTTACCAATTTTATTTTGAATTTGTGCAAACGAACTTCCACCTAATTTGAAATCGTCTTGCGACAAATTAATATAATAAATCGAACTATTTGTCATTCCATTTTCTTGAAATCTCAATACTGGTTCGACAACTTTAGTAATATCAGTACAATTTCCACCAGCAGAAATAATAACAGTTCCTGGTGCAATGACATCGCCATCAGGATATTTTTGCTTCATCGAAAGCGAATCTTTTCCGGTCGGAATATTGATTCCCAATTCGATTGCAAATTCTGAACAGGCTTGAACGGCTTCATACAGTCTTGCATCTTCACCTTCGTTTTTACAAGCCCACATCCAATTTGCTGAAAGCGAGATTCCTTTAATTCCATCTTTTATTGGGGCAAAAATAATATTAGAAAGAGCTTCACCAATTGCATTTCTGCTTCCT
>JAYVBR010000587.1:0-2125 GCA_043750395.1 Bacteroidota bacterium
CTCGTGGACATCGTTTGGAAGGAATTTGGCATTCTGGTTCGCCAATGGGAATGATCATAAACGCTATTCGTGGAATTCACGTTTTGGTGCCAAGAAATATGACCAAAGCTGCGGGTTTTTATAATACTTTATTAGAATGTGACGAACCAGCATTGGTTATCGAATGTTTGAATGGTTACCGATTAAAAGAAAAAATGCCGACCAATCTTGGCGAATTTAAAACACCTATTGGCGTTGTAGAAACTATTAAAACTGGCTCAGATATAACTTTGGTTTCTTATGGTTCTACTTTGCGATTGGTCGAACAAGCCGCAAAAGAATTGTTAGAAATCGGAATAGATTGTGAAGTTATTGACTGTCAATCACTTTTGCCATTTGATATAAATCAAGACATTAGCAAAAGTTTAGAAAAAACCAATCGTTTATTGATTATCGATGAAGACGTTCCTGGTGGTGCTTCTGCATATATTTTGCAACAAATAATTGATGTTCAAAACGGATATAAATTCTTGGACAGTAAACCCGAAACTTTGGCTGCAAAACCGCATAGACCAGCTTATGGTACAGATGGCGACTATTTCTCGAAACCATCAGTAGAAGATATTTATGAAAAAATTTATGGAATGATGAATGAAGTTAATCCAAAGCAATATACTAGTTTGTTTTAATATTTTTTTTTTTACAATATTATTAATATTATTTCGTTGTAATTGGGCTAATTTGCACCAAAATAATAAAAAAAAATGGACAACATAAAAATTCTTTGGGTTGATGATGAAATAGATTTATTGAAACCGCATATTTTATTTCTTGAGAAAAAAAATTATGAGGTAACAACCTGCAATAATGGACTTGATGCTTTAGAAATTTTTGAAAAAGGAAATTTTGATGTTGTTTTTTTAGATGAAAATATGCCTGGAATGAGCGGTTTGGAGACGCTTCAAGAAATGAAAGAAAAAAAGTCTTCTACGCCAATGATAATGATTACCAAAAGCGAAGAAGAATATATAATGGAAGAAGCAATCGGTTCTAAAATTGCCGATTATTTAATAAAACCTGTTAATCCGAATCAAATTTTATTGGCTTTAAAGAAAAATTTGGATCATAGTAGACTTATATCAGAAAAAACAACTTTGGATTATCAGAAGGAATTTCGTAAAATTTCTATGGAAATGGCGGCTGTCCGAACTTATGAACATTGGATAGAAATGTATAAGAAATTGATTTTTTGGGAAATGGAACTCGAAAATATCAACGATCAAAGTATGGTTGAAATTTTAGAATCCCAAAAAATTGAAGCCAATTCGCAATTTGGAAAATTTATAGAACGAAATTATGAAGATTGGTTCGAACCAAAAGCAGATAAACCTATTTTATCTCATAATTTATTTAGAGAATTAGTTGTTCCAGAATTAACCAAAAAAGAAAAGCCAGTACTTTTTGTGGTCATAGATAATTTGCGTTTTGATCAATGGAAAGCATTTGAAAGTGTAATAGGCAACCATTATAAACTCGAAAAAGAAGTTTCGTATTTTGCCATTTTACCAACTGCAACACAATATGCAAGAAATGCAATTTTTTCAGGTTTAACACCACTTGAAATGGAAAAACAATTTCCACAATATTGGAAAAATGACGTTGAAGATGGTGGGAAAAATTTATATGAAGCCGAATTCTTAACTGCACATTTAAAAAGATTAGGTTTAAGTAATATTAAACAAGATTATTTTAAAATTACAAATCTAAATAGTGGGAAAAAATTATCTGATAATTTTAAAGCTATGAAAGACAACGATTTAGTTACAATTGTTTACAATTTTGTCGATATGCTTTCACACGCCAAAACAGAAATGGATGTTGTAAAAGAATTAGCTTCAGACGATAAAGCATATCGTTCGTTGACATTGAGTTGGTTTAAAAATTCGCCATTATTAGAAATTATTCAACAAGCGCAACGAATGGGTTTTAAATTAATAATTACTACCGATCACGGAACAATTAATGTTAAACATCCATCAAAAGTTATAGGCGATAAAAATACAAGTTTGAATTTGAGATACAAAACTGGAAGAAGCTTGACTTATGAAGATAAAGATGTTTATGCTGTTCGCGATCCAAAACGCAT
>JAYVBR010000588.1:0-2122 GCA_043750395.1 Bacteroidota bacterium
GAAGTGGTTTAAACTTTTTTCAATTGGCTGCAAAATTGTCTTTTTGCCCCATATTTCAGATTTTTTTTATTCGATAGCGATGCTATCCAATAAAAAAAAACCAAAATCTGAAACAAAAATCTTAATTTTTCGCTTCAATCAAAAAAGTTTAAACCACTTCAATATAAAAATCTGTGTAATTGATGAATTTTCGAATTTATTAATCCAAATATTTCTCTAAAATTTCATTTAATTTTGAACTATCTATTGGTTTTGCAATAAAATCATTACAACCTGACAAGAAAGCAGTTTTAACATCTTCGTCTCGAGAAAATGCAGTTTGTGCTATAATAATTGCATCAGAATTTAATTTTTTAATGGTTTTTGTTGCTTCGTAGCCATCAATTATTGGCATTTTTATATCCATAAATATCAAATCGAAATCATTGTTTTTATATAAATCTATGGTTTCTTGTCCGTTTTCGGCTCTTTTTATATTGAATTTGTATTTAGAATTTTTGGATAATAATTTTTGTAATAATAAAAAATTTATGCTTCCGTCTTCTGCGATTAAAATATTGAATTCATTGTTATTACTTTTCACTTTTGTTGTTAAAACCAGTTTTTCTTCAGGTTTTTGAGAAGTTTCAAAATTTAAAAAAGTCACATTAAATGTGCTTCCTGAATTTTTTTCGCTCGTAAAACTTATTCTTCCATTTAATAAAGATGCGTATTTTTTAGCAAAATATAAACCCAATCCAAGTCCACCATAACTTCGGGTAATTGTTTTTTCTGATTGAGAAAAACTATTGAAAATCAATTCTTTTTCGTTTTCATCAATTCCAATTCCTGAGTCTTGAACGCTAATAATTAATTGGTTTTGATTAATTTCATAATAAACGTTTACAAATCCTGAATTTGTAAATTTTATAGCATTATCAATCAAATACGACAATATTTTTCGTAACTTATTTTTGTCAGTTTTAAAAATGAAATCTGTGTTTTCTTTATTTGTTTTTATTGCAAACTTAATATTTTTTTGATCAGCTATTTTTAAGAAACTTGATTTTAATTCATTAAGCAAAAGATTCAAATTGACCGCTACTTCATTCAATTGCATTTGTCTGGTTTCTAATTGCGAAATATCCAAAATATTATTGATTGAAATTTCTAATTCTTTGGTACCATTAGAAATTATATCTAAATATTTTTCTCGGTCAACGCTACTCAAATCATTGCTTTTTAATAACTCAGAAAAACCGACAATTCCGTTCATTGGCGTTCTAATTTCGTGAGAAATATTCTGTATTAAATTGGTTTTAAATCGATTGGCTTCTTCGGCTTTTTCTTTTGCAATATTTAATTCTAAGGTTCTTTTTTTTACTTTAAATTTCAAATAGATACTCAATCCAGAAAAAATCAATAACAATCCAAGAATTAGAATAGAAATGTAAATCCAAAAAATAGATTTTGCATAAAAAGGAATTACTACATCGAACAGCCAATTGTCAATAATTTTCTTTTTTTCTAGAGCTGTAATTGCATCTAAATTTTTACGAAAAATCGAGCTTAAAATGACATCTTTTTTATTAACGGCGAAACTTGGACTGTATTTTTCATTGATTATATTAGAAATAAAAATATTATTTAATTTTTCTTTTTTTATAAAATAATTTACAACTGCTTTTGGACCAACAAAAGCATCATATTTTCCAGAATTTACTTTTTTTAAACATTCTGAATCATTAGCTTCGATTGAAATATTTATGTTTCGATATTTAACTTTTAAAGTTTCGGTAATAGCATATTTGTTTGGCAAAACCATTTTTAAATTGCCAAAATTTTCTAAACCATTAATTTTTTTAATTCCTTTTCTTTGAGCAACTACCAATTCAGATTGAAAAAAGGGTTCAAAAAAATTCAAATACTCACTTCGACTATCGGTTTTCTGAATTTCAAGAATTAAATCAATCTTGTTGTTTTGACTGTCAACTATTACATCTTCCCAATTATTGTAATAAATTTTTTTGAAATTTATATTGTTTTTTTCTTCAATAATTTTCAAATAGTCTACGAAAATGCCATCAATTTCTCCTTGGTCATTTATAAACTGGTAAGGTGCATAATATGGAAAAACTGCAAC
>JAYVBR010000589.1:0-4946 GCA_043750395.1 Bacteroidota bacterium
AACTTTAGAAATTATTCGAACCCAAATACTGGTCGAATTCGAATCATAATTATCAAGATTAATTGCAGAAATTGCCCCAATATTATTTTGAGCATTCAACAAACTCGTGTGATAAGTAAAATTATAATCATTTGGATTGGTTACGCCAAACGGAAAATTGGTTAATAAATTAAATTCTTCTGATGACAAAGTCGGCGAAAGATTATCGCACAAAATAATTGGATTTTGTGGCGAAGTCGGCGTTGCCAAAGGAATAATTTGAACTTTAACCGATTTGACCGAATAACAACCTTTGGCATCTTCAAAACGAATCCAATAGGTTTGGTTTGGAATTATTTGCAAATAACTAGTACTTGAAATTGCAATAGTTCCAGCATTTGCATTGGGTTCGGTTAAATAACTCGTTATAGTGAAATTGCTTATTATTGGAATTGACATTGATTGAAAATAATCTGATAAATTTATTGTTTCTGAATTATTACTATCTAAATCGCAAATATTTTTTTCAACATCTATGATTATAATTGGTGAGGGAACTACAAAATTAATTTTCTTTACAATCGGACAATCGGTCAAAATATTGGTAATTCTAACGTAAATATCTGTTGATAGATTTGTGAAATTATAAGTTGTTGGATTTGGAATTAACCCAACCGAAGTTCCTGAATTTGCATCATTTATATCAGTATAAAATTTCAAATCATTGGTCAATAATGTTAATGGTGCAATATATCCTAAAACAATTTGTTGCAAGTTTTTAACTTCTTGACCATTGTTATTGTTATCGCAAAGTACTTCTGTTGGCGGAAAATTGTATTGTTCATAAAAAGCATTTAACTTGATTTTCGCCCAAGAATCGCAATTTGTATCTGATTTTGATATTCTTACAAAAACTTCTTGCCCATTAGTAAGATTCGTGTAAGATGTCGTATTTGTTATAAAATTAGAATTATTTGCTTGTGCATCGCTAAACGAAACATAATATCTAAAAGTTACTCCAACTTGAGTTGACAGTTGATTATTGGCATTAGTTAAATTAAAAATTTCGATGCCATTGTTGTCGGCATCACATTTTAAAAGTTTTGCATTTGCAGTAAGCAAAACAATTTCGGGTTTGTGTCGCAATATAACTTCTCTAATTTTAGAACAATTATTAGAATTTGTTCCTTTTACGTAAATTGATTTTGGAAAGTCTGATAAAGCAACAGAATAATTTGTAAGATTGGTTATTGCTCCAGTATTAGTAAAAGCATCATTGTAAGAATTAAAATATCCAAAAGTAAAAGGTGCGGGATTTAAAACTACTTCAAATTTTAAAATATTCAAATCTTGAGAATAAATTCCATCTAAATCGTCATCACAAATAAAAATTTCACCACTTTTAAATTTTGGCAAGTTATATATTTGAAGTTCGATTTGTTTTACCGTAAAACAACCATTATTGTCAATAAAGCGAACATAAACGTAAGAAGTTTGATTGGTTAAAACTTGAAAATTAGTTGGTGTTGCAATATCAGAAACTTGAATTGCTGTTGTTGGAATAGTGGTGTGATAACTAATTGTATAATTGGCTGGATTTATAATCATTCCACTAATTCCAGTTCGATTAATTTTAGAAGTTAAATCAAAAAAACCTTGCAGCGTGTTGTCTAGCGAAACATCGCAGGTAAATATTTGTTCGTCAAAAGCTTCGATAATTGTTTCGCGTTCGAATAAAATTTTAGCAATTCCGTAACAACCAGCACTATTTATAACTTTTACGAAAATCGGTGCGGCTAAATTATTTACTGCAAAAGTCATATTATAAGTTGCTGGTTGTTGGTTTGAACCAGCAATTGCATTGGCTTCTGATAAATAATACTGATAAGTATAGGCTGCTGGTGCAATTACTCCAGCTAAATAAAGAGACAAATTTTTAGTTTCGATATTATTTGCTAAATCATCACAAATTTTTGGTTGAATATCATTGACAATTGGCGATTGAGTAAAAGTTACCAAATAATCTTTTATTTTCGAACAAGTTGAGTTGGCACTTGTTGTTATTTTAACCCAAATAGTAGTATTGTTTGTTAAAGGATAATTTGCAGGAATAATTGGCGTTCCTGCAATTGCTTCGGCTTCTGACAGAAAATATTGAAAATTATACAAGAATGAACTTGGTACAACTTGACTATTAAAGATATTGAAGTTTGCAATTGTTTCTGTATTATCATTTTTATAATCGCAAATGGTCAACGGATTATTCAAAACAGGTAAAACTACTGATTGCATTATTAATTGTATTTCTATAATTCTAGAACAGCCAGTAATTGAATTTTCTAAACGCAACCAAATCGAGTTTGTATTTGAAAACGGAAAAAATGCAGTTAAATTATATTCAAAAGTATTCCAATCTGGCAAAATTTCGAATGTAAAAGTATTATTTTCGGCAGCTAATTTAGTCGTAAAAAGCTTTGGAATAATCAGATTTACATTCGTAACACTAATAATTGAAGCTACGTAGGCATTAAGATTAGAAATTATTACTTTGTTATCATTATCAGTATCGCAAACATTTATTGGTAAATTTGGATTAACCAAAACCGAATCGAAGAAACCAAATTTTATTTCTTGAATGGTTGGACAAGCCGCAGGATCGACCAATGGATTTTCGGTAATTCGAATATAAATTGAAGTCGCAGGCAACAAATTTATTGGATAATTTAATGTGTTAAAAATTATTGCGGTATTGTCAAATGCACCATTTAATGTTGAGTGAATTGAAAATGTGGACGTTAAACTATAATCGGGTTTTATATCATTGACCAATGTTTGTAAATTCGGATATGGTTCGTTGCCAAAAGGCGCAATATCACATATTTTTTCAATTTTTGGGACTGGAATTGCAAATGGTTTTAAGGTAAAAACAAGTTTATAATCAGAATCGCAACCATAAGAGGAAACTCTAATATAAACAGTATCTTCAATCGGATTTGTAGTAAAATCCAAATTGAAATTAAAAGGTGCAACTATTGCATTGAAGTTATTATCATAATCAGTTTGAGTAGGATAACAAGTAATGGTTTCGCCAGGATTTAAAGCTTGAATTTCTATTATATAAGGCGATGTTGGGCTTAAATTTATGGTTTGTTTCGAGTCATTATACACATCGCAAATTTCTTTTGTAATAACTTGTTGAGTTTTAAAAAATTTTACTGGAATAACCAATCTTTTTATTCCGACAATGTTATTTGCATCAATATATCTGACCCAAATTAAAGAAAATAAAGGCGTTGGAACAAAATTGGCAACTTCTAAAGCAGTTAATTGAACCAATGGATCTTGAGTTTGAGCACCAATAAGTGTTGAATAATAACCCGTTGGAGTTGGCAAAGGCAAAACCGCTATAACAACATTAAATAAAGCTTCTAAATTAAAACTCGGAATCGGAATTGGGTTTGCACCATCAATACAAGCCGCAAATCCTGCGCCGCCAAATCCACCATTTCCTCCACTTCCACCATCGCCACCATTACCAGTTGGAACACAAATTGTAATATTTACAGATGTAATTCCTTTGCAATATCCAACTGCATTACCAACAATATAAATTGTTGTAAAAGCAGGGGCAGGTTGAATAGCAAATGTATAATTTAAAGCATTAATTGGATTAGATTCACTTTGAGCATTACTCAAACTAGAATAATAGGTAAAAGTTGGATTTGCAACCGGAAAATTACCATTTACTACTGGAATTGTATTGAGATTATATGAAACATTTCCATCAAAGTCTGGATCAGGAACACAAAAAGTTGTTACTGGATTTAATATTAAATTAGGTAAAAGTCTAATAGTTAACGTGCTAATTGACCAGCAATCTGGATTCAATAAATTATAAACTCTAATATAAACATCAAATGGACTAATTGCAGTTGTAAGTGGTACATTCGAAATTGTATTTGAACCACCTAAGTTAGCATTTACTGCATTTTGATAATAACCAATTCCCATAGTCGATGTGTTGAAACCAGTAATTCGACTTGTTAATCCTGCCAAATTTACATTTTCAGTTCCATCGTTTCCTGCATCGCAAACGTCTAGAGTTAAATTGGCAATTTGTGGCGTTTCGAATAGTGAAAGTGTAATTTTTCCGGTAATAAAGCAACTACCAACATCTTCTCGATAATAAAAAACTTGGGTTGCAGTTGTCATTGTGTAATTATTCAAACCCAAAATAGGAGTTGCCAAAGTTGGTCCAGCATTGGCCTCGTTTTGAGTAAAATAAATTGTTTTTATGGTTCCGACCAAATCAGTGGCATCGACCAACAAAGCTTCCACATCAATTGCTGTTTGATTCGGGAAAGGTGCAGCATTGTCGCAATATTTTTCAGTAATATTTGGTGCAACAGGATATGTTGGATCGAATGCGACATTAATAGTGCTTTCAATCATTTTTGGAGTACAAGTTGCATATCGAACTTTGGCGGTATAACTTGTATTGACAGTCGGAATAACTTCGATTGGGTTTAGCACACCAAGTGATAAACCGTTTTCAAACCATTCAACAGTTGTAGTACTCGAACCATTTGGTGTAAATCTGTAAGCCTCATCAGTTGCTGCCCAATTGCTTGTATTTCTATTTGGTGCTGCTATACCTAATGGAGAACCAGTACTATCGTTAAGTCCAATTAATTAATTTGTTATTCCGTTATTTATATCAAAATTTCCTTGACAAGTTAAAGGTTTATCTTTAACATATATTTCAATGATATTCGTAGTTTCGTATAAAACTATTTGAAAAGTAGATTTTGTTGTGTTTATTGGATTAAGATTACTTGAACAGCCAAAATGATTAATTAAATTATAGTTAATAATCATTCTTTGAAATGGTGCTGTACCTGATGTGTAATAAGTAATCGTTCCGCAATTATCACTTATTGTACACCCTAAATTTCCTAAAAGTCCCG
>JAYVBR010000590.1:0-11451 GCA_043750395.1 Bacteroidota bacterium
CACCAGTTATGCCAGGCGTAATTATTGTTGAAGCGATGGCACAAACAGGCGGAATATTGGTTTTAAGCACAGTTCCTGATCCAGAAAACTATTTAACATTTTTTATGAAAATAGATAATGTAAAATTCAAACATAAAGTCTTGCCTGGCGATACTTTAACATTCAAATGCGAATTAATTACACCAATAAGACGTGGAATATGTCACATGCAGGCTCACGCTTACGCAAACGGAAAACTCGTCGCCGAAGCCGAATTAATGGCACAAATAGCAAGAAAACAATAAATTTAGTTTCAGGTTTTAAGTTTCAAGTTGCTCAACCTGAAACTTAAATCCTGAAACCAGAAACAATATATATATGAATCAACCCTTAGCATACGTTCATCCAGGAGCTAAAATAGCCAAAAATGTCGTTATTGAACCATTTACAACAATACATAACAATGTAATAATTGGCGACGGAACTTGGATAGGTTCTAATGTAACTATTATGGAAGGTGCCAGAATAGGTAAAAATTGTAATATTTTTCCTGGTGCTGTAATATCTGCTGTTCCACAAGATTTAAAATTTGGTGGCGAAGATTCCTTGGCAGTTATTGGCGACAACACGACCATCCGAGAATGCGTAACTATCAATCGTGGCACTGTAGCTTCAGGTCAAACAACAATTGGTAATAACTGTTTAATAATGGCAACTGCTCACATTGCACACGATTGTCACATTGGCGATAATTCAATAATTGTCAATGGCGTAGCGCTTGCAGGACACGTGATTGTTGGAAAATATGCAGTAATCGGGGGCTTAGCAGCAATTCATCAATTCATTCATATTGGCGATCACGCTATGATTTCTGGCGGTTCATTAGTCAGAAAAGATGTTCCACCATTTACAAAAGCAGCAAAAGAACCATTATCTTATGTCGGAATTAATTCGGTTGGATTAAGACGAAGAGGATTTACAACTGAAAAAATTACCGAAATTCAGAATATTTATCGAATTTTATACCAAAAAAATTACAATACCTCTCAAGCAGTCGGAATTATCGAAGCCGAAATGGAGGCAACCCCAGAACGTGACGAAATCATTGACTTTATCCGAAATTCCTCACGAGGAATTATGAAAGGTTATACTGGCGGATAAAATTTTAAAAATAAATTTAAATAATATTAATAAATTACAAACAATAATTAAATATAATGGCATCTACATCAGATATTAAAAATGGATTGTGTATCAAGTTCAACAACGATATATATAAAATAGTAGAATTTCTTCACGTAAAACCCGGAAAAGGTCCAGCATTCGTTAGAACCAAATTAAGAAGTTTATCAAACGGTCGAGTTTTGGACAACACATTTTCGGCTGGACACAAGATTGAAGAAATTCGTGTCGAAAATCATAAATTTCAATTTCTTTATCCCGAAGGAGATTTATTTCATTTTATGAATGTCGAATCTTACGAACAAATTTCTATGAATAAATCAATTTTAGATTCGCCAGAACTATTAAAAGAAGGAGAAAGTGTTATGGTAAGCATCAATACCGAAACCGATTTGCCAATTTCTGTTGATATGCCATCTTCTGTTATACTTCAAGTTACTTATGCCGAACCAGGTATTAAAGGTAACACAGCAACAAATGCTACAAAATCTGCAACTGTAGAAACAGGTGCTTTAGTAAATGTTCCTTTGTTTATTAATGAAGGTGACAAAATCAAAATCGAAACTGCTTCTGGAAATTATATGGAACGTGTAAAAGAGTAATTGACACAAAATTTAATAGCAAGATTACTTGTTAAAATTAATAAAATAGGTATTTCAATTAATTTCATTTAGTGTTTATTTCTGAAAAAGTAGCTAAATAAAATTATATCTATTAGGGCGGCACATTAACTAACAAATAAAGTACCTAAAGTTGTCGTCCTGTGGTAGTCCACATATCAAAAAGGGGAAGCTATTTTTGTTGTGAAAAATATTTTAACAACCGTAATTCTTGGATTTTTTTTGAGTTGTATTTCAAAACCAGTTATTGGTTATTTTGATGTTGCACATCCAGAACAAGGGTGTCAGGGGTGGGCGTTAGATACTGATAATCCAAATGCAAGTATTTACATACATTTTTATGCTAATGCGCCAGCAGGTAGTCCTACTAGTGTTTTTTTAGGGAGCACCTTTGCAAACAGAAGTAGACCTGATGTAAATTCTGCAACAGGATATGGAGGAAATCACGGATTTTATTGGCCTGTGCCTGTAACGTTAACTACTCCTTGTCAAATAGTAATATATGCTTATGGCATAGATTTAAATGGAAACGGAAATCCTAATTTAAATAACTCACCAAAATTAATGCCTATTTTAATAAAAACAATTTCAAATACAATTGATGGTTATCCAATTTCAATAACGGCAAGTTCTCAATGGGCAGGAGCAATTTATTCATTAAAATGGAAAGGAAAAGAGTTTATAGACAGTGCAGACCACGGAAGATTATTACAATCAGCAAGCAGCTTTTACGATTTTCCGAACTCTTGGGCAGCCGAATGCTATAATCCAACAGAAGCGGGATCAGATAATAATGGAAATTCAACTTGTACAAATAGTAGGCTAATTGAAATGAATACTTTAAATAATCAATTATATACAAAAACGCAAATGGCTTATTACAGTGCTCCAGGATTTAATAACGGAACTGGTAGTTGCCCAACAGCGGTTAATACTTTAGTTACATCGGAGCACACCATGGAGAAATTTGTAAAAATTGGATTACCAAATATTCCAAACGCCATCAAATATACTATTAAATTTAAAACACCGCAAAACGAAAGCCATCTTGCGATAGGACAATTTGAAGCTTTAACAGGCTATTTAAAAGGAGAATTTAACACATTTTTTCATTACAATCAAAATGATCAATCTCTCACACAAACTAATCAATTAGGTAATGTTTCAACAAAAAAACCAGTAATAATGTGCACTGCAGATGGACAATACGCAATGGCCATATACTCGCCAGTAGTAAAACCATCAGAGACATTCGACAAAGGATATTATGAACAATATTACTTTTCTTCTGAATATGTGTCAAAATGGAATTTTGTCAAAAGAATAAATAATATACAACTAATTACTACTTATACTTTCGATTCTTTTGTCTGTATTGGTTCGTTAGAAAAAGTAAGAACAACATTAGCTCAATTAATAATAGCTCATCCTAACAATTAAAAATAAAAAAATGAATACACCTTGGGTAGAATCGCCATTTTTTAAAGAAATCTTAAATAGTAAAAATTTAAGTGATGAAAACAAGAATATAGCAATAGACTACAACGAAAATGGTTTTGTTGTTATTCCAGGTCTATTTTCCGAAGAGGTAATGAATGAAATTCGTTCCGATATGGACAATAAAGGATACAATCCTGAATTTGAAATGACTAATCAACGTGACAATGTAAGAATTCAAGATTTTTGGATGCACTCGGAAAGCACAAAAAATGTATCGTGTAATGAAACTATTTTAAAGATTTTAGAAATGCTCTATGAAAGAGAGCCAGTACCATTTCAAACATTAAACTTTAGGGTAGGAACCCAACAAAGAGCACATTCTGACACCATACATTTTAGTTCAATTCCTGCAAAATTTATGTGTGGAGTTTGGGTAGCTTTGGAGGATATAAATGACCAAAACGGTGCTGTTTTCTATCATCCAAAATCGCAAAAATTGCCTGAATATAATTTTTCACATTTTCGATCCGATCCAACTGACACTTCTTACGAAGATTATATAATGTATGAAGACTTTATTGAGAAAATTATTGGTGCATCAAATTTTGAAAAGAAACCATTTTATGCAAAGAAAGGAGACGTTTTAATTTGGTCTTCAAATATAATTCATGGTGGCTCAAAAGTTCTTGATGAAAAATCGACAAGGTATTCGCAGGTAACACATTATTATTTTAAGGATTGTATATACTTTACACCAATGTTATCAAATATGGTCACAAACGAATTCTTTTTGAGAAATAATATAATTAACATAAAAACAGGAAATAAAATTGAGCAATCTTTTAATGGTAACCAAGTTAAATATTTCGAAACAGACACTAATAAATTTATTTTAAATAATAGATTAAAAAAATTACCAAAAATATTCAGAAAATTTGGATTTAAAATATAATCTTCTTCCTGCATTGGTTGTAAAAAAATTGGATTTTATTTTAACTTAAAAACTGTTTTTGTACTTTACCAAATAGAGATAATAAAAATTACAAAAACCAATTTCTAACATATTTTTTCTTCATGACATTAGTATTTATAACAGTTTTTATATCAGTTTAAAAAAACTAAAATTGAAAATTATATAATTTAAAAAATGAAATTCAACAAACCACAAACATTAAAACAGATTGCCAATTTGCTTAATTGCGAATATATTGGCGATTCAAATTTTCAAGTTCTCGGTATGAATGAAATTCATGTCGTAGAATCGGGAGATATTGTGTTTGTTGATCATCCGAAATATTATGATAAAGCTTTGCAATCAGCAGCTACAATTATTTTAATCAATAAAAATGTAAATTGTCCCGAAGGCAAAGCTTTGTTAATTTCTGATGATCCGTTTAGTGATTTTAATAAATTGACAAAATATTTTAGACCATTTCAATTTTCGAGTGTTTTAATTTCTAGTTCAGCTAAAATTGGTCAAAATACTATAATTCAACCAAATACATTTATTGGTAATAACGTTTTGATTGGCGAAAATTGTTTGATTCATTCTAATGTTTCAATTTACGATCATACAATAATTGGCGATAATGTTATAATTCACGCAGGAACAATTCTTGGTGCCGATGCTTTTTATTATAAAAAACGACCAAATGGTTTTGATCAATTAATTTCTGGTGGCAGAGTTGTTATTGAAAATAATGTAGCAATTGGTGCTTTGTGTACCATTGACAAAGGCGTAACTGGCGATACAACAATTGGCGAAGGAACTAAAATTGACAATCAAGTACACGTTGGACACGATACTAAAATTGGTAAAAAATGCTTAATCGCCTCGCAAACTGGAATTGCAGGTTGTGTAACTATTGAAGATGAGGTCACTATTTGGGGTCAAGTTGGAACAACAAGTGGCATTACTATTGGCACTAAAGCAATAATTATGGGACAAACTGGAGTTACAAAATCTGTTGAAGGCGGAAAATCTTATTTTGGAACTCCAATTCAAGAATCTCGAGAAACGCTAAAACAAATGGCAAATATTAAAAAAATACCAGAAATTTTGCAAAAAATAAAATAACAATGAGTCCAAAAAAATTAGTTCAAGATTTTTATAAATCAAATGCTTTATTAGACGTTGAAGTTCTAAAGACTTTTTTACATCCAGAATTTATTTTGGAGTGGAATGGAAGTACAGGTTTCTTAAAACTTGATTATCAAGGAATTATTGATTACGCCATCAATATTGCAAAATCATACATCAATACAGAAACAAAAATTGAGCATATTTTGAGTGATAAAAATATGGTTTCAGTTAGATATTCTTTTTCTGTAAAAACGGTTGAAAATTATCGTGAAGAGATGAAATTGGCAAATTTTTTTGTTATTTGGGAAATTAAAGATGATAGATTATATCGTGGTTTCCAAATGAGTCAACTAGCATAAATAGAAAATCATAAAAGTGCAATCGAAATCTAAAAACTTTTTATTACTTTTGCAGAAAATAAAAATACAACCAAAATAAAATTATATGAGCGTTTTAGTCAATAAAGATTCTAAAATAATTGTTCAAGGATTTACAGGAAGCGAAGGAACTTTTCACGCTTCGCAAATGATTGAATACGGAACAAATGTTGTTGGTGGAGTAACTCCAGGAAAAGGTGGCTCAACACACTTAGAACGCCCAGTTTTTAATACTGTCAAAGACGCAGTAGTAAAAGCAGGAGCCGATACAACTATCATTTTCGTTCCGCCAGCTTTTGCTGCCGATGCAATTATGGAGGCTGCCGATGCTGGTATCAAAGTAATTATTTGTATTACCGAGGGAATTCCGGTTGCTGATATGATTAAGGCTTACGAATACATTAAAACAAGAAATTGTCGATTAATTGGTCCAAATTGTCCAGGAATAATAACTCCTGGAGAAGCTAAAGTTGGTATTATGCCAGGTTTTGTTTTCAAAAAAGGAACAGTTGGAATAGTTTCTAAATCAGGTACTTTAACCTACGAAGCAGCTGATCAAGTAGTTAAACAAGGTTTAGGAATAACAACTGCAATCGGAATTGGTGGCGATCCAATTATTGGAACAACAACCAAAGAAGCTGTTGAATTATTAATGAACGACCCAGAAACCAATTGTATTGTAATGATTGGTGAAATTGGTGGACAATTAGAAGCCGATGCTGCAAAGTGGATAAAAGCCGATGGAAACCGCAAACCAGTTATTGGTTTTATCGCTGGCGAAACTGCTCCAAAAGGAAGAACAATGGGTCACGCAGGTGCAATTGTTGGTGGAACTGATGATACTGCCGAAGCCAAAAAACGAATTATGAGAGAATGCGGTATTTACGTTGTAGATTCTCCAGCCGAAATTGGTAAAAAAGTAAAAGAAGTTTTGGGATAATTTCCAAAAAATAGTTAAAAAGAAAAGTCTCAGTTCTTGAATTGAGACTTTTTATTTTAAAATAACAACAAATAATTCACTTTGAGCTTTCAAGCCTTTGTGGCAAATAAATTAAAAATGTACAAAGAATTAAAAAAATTCAAAAATCAAAATAGTTTTTCATTTACTCAAAATGACGATTTAGAGAAAGTTTGCAATACATCAGAAAATATTTCAGGCGTATTCTTGGTCTATGATGTAAAAGAAGACGTTAAAGAATTAATTATGGTTGGTTCAACTGGAACTATTCAAAATGATGGAACTTTGAAAAGCAAAAACGGTGGGATGTTCGACAAAATCGTAAATGGACACCAATTTGCAAAAACAGGTCGCAAATATTCGTGGCCAGCACAAATGAAAATCGAAAATATCGACAGACTTGAAGTATATTGGTACGATACTTTCAACGGCAAAACCAAAGTAATTCCTACATTTGTCGAAGGACAAGTTTTACAATTGCATCTTGAAGAAACAGGAAAATTGCCTCGTTGGAATGTTGCATTTTAAAAAAAAATAAAAATTTAGTTTTTTAACATAAAAGTCATATAAGTCCAAATTTAGATACTTATATGACTTATATGTTTAATAAAATCAGAAATAATTAAATTCAAAATAATATATTTGTATAAATAAATAAAATAATTTTATAAATGAAATTACTAGAAGGAAAAACAGCAATCATAACAGGAGCAAGCCGTGGAATCGGAAAAGGAATCGCAGAAGTTTTCGCAAAACACGGTGCAAACGTTGCGTTTACATATAGTTCATCTGTCGAATCGGCCAATCAACTCGAAACCGAATTGAATGCTTTAGGCATAAAAGCCAAAGGTTATCAATCTAACGCAGCCGATTTTAACGAAGCCCAAACATTTGTAGAAGCAGTTTTAGCTGAATTTGGAACAGTAGATATATTGATAAATAATGCTGGAATAACCAAAGACAACCTATTAATGAGAATGTCAGAAGAAGATTTCGATAAAGTCATTAATGTCAACCTAAAATCGGTTTTCAATATGACTAAAGCCATTCAAAAAACATTTTTAAAACAACGATCTGGTTCAATAATAAATATGAGTAGTGTAGTAGGAGTCAAAGGAAATGCTGGACAAACCAACTATGCAGCTTCAAAAGCAGGTGTAATTGGGTTTACCAAATCAGTTGCTCTTGAGCTTGGTTCACGCAATATTCGTTGCAACGCAATTGCTCCTGGATTCATAGAAACCGAAATGACCGCCAAACTCAATGATGATGTCGTGCAAGGTTGGAGAGACGGAATTCCACTAAAACGAGGCGGAACTTGCGAAGACGTTGCCAATGTTTGCGTTTTCTTGGCATCAGATATGAGCGCTTATGTAACAGGACAAGTCTTGAATGTCGATGGTGGAATGTTGACTTAATTTTTTTAGAAGCTATTTCCTGCTGTCATTCCAAATCTTTTTTATTTGCCTGAAAAAGGCAAATAAAAAAAGGATTTTCCCTTCCATCAGGGCTAGGGTTTCAGCAAACATAAAACCAATTTTAAAATTTGTAAATCTGCAATCAACAATAAAGAATGTCATCAATACTTTTAATAATATTTTCGTTTTTTATTGCATTTGGATTTTCATTTTTTCAATATTTTTATAAAAATAAATCCCGAAACAAAGTTACTTGGTATTTATCTGTTCTCAGATTTTTGTCGATTTTTGGAATTTTAATATTGCTAATAAACCCTATTTTTTCAAGAAAAACCTACGAAACAATAAAAACTCCATTGCCAATAGTTATTGACAATTCAAGTTCTATTCTTGATTTAAAAGTCAACCAAAAAGCAATAGAATTATACAAAAAACTTACATCAAATTCCGATTTAGCCGAAAAATACGATGTTCAAACCTACAGTTTCGATTCAGAATTTCAATCAATTTCTGGTTTAGATTCAGTCAATTTTAAAGGCAAACAAACCAATCTTGACAAAGTTGCAAAAAACCTAAAAAGCATTAACAAAAACAAAACTTTTCCAACAGTTTTAATAACCGATGGAAACCAAACTTCTGGCAACGATTATGTTTACAGTTTCAATTCAAACAACAAAGTTTTTCCTTTAATTGTTGGCGATACAACCACATTTCTTGATTTGAAAATTAATCAGTTGAATGTCAATAAATATGCTTTTCACAAAAATAAATTTCCTACAGAAGTTTTTTTACAATATTCTGGCAACAAATCAATAAATGCTAATTTCAATATTTCGCAAGGAAAATCGATTTTGGCATCGCAATCTATTTCGTTTTCTTCATCGAAAAAAACAGCAATTGTCAATGTTTTATTACCAGCCAATAATGTTGGATTACAGATTTTTAAAGCAACAATCTCTACCAACGAACAAGAGAAAAACAAATACAACAACACCAAAAATTTTGCTGTAGAAGTAATCGATCAAAAAACCAATATTGCGATAATTTCGTCAATAAATCATCCAGATATTGGTGCTCTTAAAAGAGCAATAGAAACTAATGTTCAACGAAAAGCTTCAATAGTCAAACCAAACGAAATCAAATCATTACAAGATTTTAATGTTTTGATTTTTTATCAGCCAAATCAGGAATTCAAACAAGTTTTCGAAAACAATAAATCAGCAGGAATAAACTCGTTTATTATTACTGGAAACAATACCGATTTTAATTTTTTGAACCAGCAACAATCCAATTTAGCTTTCAAAATGAGCAATCAGCGTGAAGATTTTATTGCCGATTACAATACGCAATTCAATCTTTTTGCTTTAGATAATATTGGTTTTGAACAATTTCCACCATTACAAAACGCTTTTGGAACAGTTACAACTAATGGCAATGTTTCAGTTTTATTGAATTCTAAAATCCGAAATATTGATAGCAATGTTCCATTGTTAGGATTTGCCGAAAATCAGGGCAAACGTTCTGCTTTTTTATTAGGAGAAAACATCTGGAAATGGCGATTTCAAACTAATGTAGAAAATAAATCATTCGAAAAATTTGATATTTTTATTGATAAAACCATACAATTTTTAGCATCTAATAATTCTAAAAAGTCGTTGGTTGTCAACCACGAAAGTTTTTATAATTCTGGCGATGCTTTAGAAATTTCGGCACAATTTTTTAATAAAAATTACGAGTTTGACGAAAAAGCAAGGTTAACAATATCCGTAACTAATAAAAACACTAAACAAAACAAAAAATACGATTTGTTGAGAACCAATAATTCATTCAAAGTAAATTTAGACGGATTATCGGCTGGACAATATACTTTTTCGGTAAAAGAATTGAATTCTGGTTCAACATATAATGGATATTTTGAAGTTTTGGATTTTGATATCGAAAAGCAATTTGTGAATCCAGATTTGCAAAAATTATCGCAATTGGCAAATTTGACAAAAGGAAAAGTTCATTTTCCTAATCAAGTTGATGATTTAATAAAAACATTATTAAACAATGATAATTATAGAGCAATTCAAAAAGAAATCGTTAAAAAAACACCATTAATCGATTGGTATTGGTTGTTGATTTTAGTTGCAATTACGCTTGCCAGCGAATGGTTTATTAGAAAATATAATGGAATGTTGTAAAGTTATTAGAATCGAAAAATGCAGTTTTAGTTATGAATGCAGGCGAAATACTTATTTACGAAAACCAAGAAGGCAACATTAAAATCGATGTTCGACTTGAAGACGAAACAGTTTGGTTGACGCAAGCACAGATTTGTGAAATGTTTCAAAAATCTAAATCTACAATCAGTGAACATATAAGAAATATTTTTCTTGATGGTGAACTAAATGAAATTTCAGTTGTTCGGAATTTCCGAACAACTGCCGAAGATGGAAAAAAATATGATGTAAATTATTACAACCTTAACGTAATAATTTCAGTTGGTTATCGAGTTAAATCATTACAAGGAACACAATTTAGAATTTGGGCAACACAACGTTTGAAAGAATTTATTGTTAAAGGATTTGTATTGAATGACGACCGGTTCAAATCTGGAAATTCGATGAATTATTTCAATGAATTACAAGAAAGAATTCGAGAAATTAGATTATCTGAAAGGTTTTTTTATCAAAAAATCAAAGATATTTATACAACAAGCATAGATTATGATTCTAAAAGTGAAAACACAATTTTGTTTTTTAAAATAGTTCAAAATAAATTACTTTGGGCAATTTCGCAAAATACAGCTGCTGAATTGGTTTATAAAAGATTTGATGCCAATTTACCACTTTTAGGAATGCAATCTTATGACAAAAAACAGAAAAATAAAATCTTAAAATCAGATGTTAGTATTGCGAAAAATTATCTTGATGAAAGTGAAATTAAATTATTAGGATTGCTCGTAGAACAATATTTAGCATTTGCTGAAATCGAAGTACGAGATTCATCGAACTCATATAAAAAAGCAGCTTGATGTGAGATAAACTATGGCAATTCAACAAACGCCTATGTATATGAAAGATTGGGCTACTAGATTAGACAGCATTTTACAACTAAACGGTCGTGAAATTTTGAATCATTCAGGAGTTATAAGTCACGAAAATGCAATTTCAAAATCTAATTTAGAATTTGATAAATATAAAAAATTGCAATCGGACATTGAAAAAGAATTAAGTTTTAAAGAACTTGAAAATGATTTAAAAAAATTAGGAAAATCTTAAAAATGTAATTTTTAATCCTATTTTACGTTAAATACAAAACAGTAAAAACAATGAAAAATAAATTATTATTCACATTTTTAATTTTAATTTTCGCACAAAATTTTTTTTCTCAAAACACAATTCAAACT
>JAYVBR010000591.1:0-2118 GCA_043750395.1 Bacteroidota bacterium
ATATTCAATAAGCAAAATAGTCAAAAATTAGACTTAAATTATTGAAAATCATATAATTAAAAAAAAAATACAATTCTTAAATCACAATATAATATGAGTGAAATAGCTTCAAACGAAATCGATATAGTAAAAGTAACTGTTTCTAAAATTGATTCTGTTGATTTTGAAACCCTATCATTTGGAACAACTTTTACAGATTATATGTTGACTTGTGATTTTAGAGAAGGAAAATGGCAAACACCAACAATTTCTCCATATGCACCTTTTTTATTAGATCCATCGGCAAAAGTTTTTCATTACGGACAAGCAATTTTTGAAGGAATGAAAGCCTATAAAGACGACCAAGATGATGTTTGGTTGTTTCGTCCGGAACAAAATATGGAACGTTTCAATAAGTCAGCAAAACGTATGGCAATGCCCGAAGTTCCTGAAGAAATTTTTATGAATGGATTAATTCAATTAATTGATTTAGAGCGCAATTGGGTCAAAAAAGGATTGGGAAATACTTTATACATTCGCCCTTTTATGATTGCAATTGGCACTGGCGTTATCGCTGCACCATCAACTCAATATCGATTTATGATTATACTTTCGCCAGCAAAATCATATTATTCTGGTGAAGTAAAAGTGATTATTGCCGAACATTACAGCCGTGCTGCTAATGGTGGAATTGGTGCTGCAAAAGCGGCTGGAAATTATTCAGCTCAATTTTATCCAACTAAATTGGCTAATGAAAAAGGTTTTCAACAAATAATTTGGACCGATGATGCCACACATACCAAATTAGAAGAAGCTGGAACAATGAATGTTTTTTTTAGAATAAACGATACCTTATATACTGCTCCAACTTCAGAAAGAATTTTGGATGGTGTAACTCGTAAAAGTTTAATTGATATTGCTAAACGCGACGGAATTGAAGTCGAAGTTCGTTCGGTTTTGGTTTCTGAATTGGTTGAATCTGCCAAAAATGGTTCTTTGAAAGAAGTTTTTGGGGCAGGAACAGCTGCTGTTGTAAATCCAATTGTAGGGTTTTCTTACCAAGGCGAATATTATGAATTGCCAAAAATTGAAAATTCGATGGCTTTGCAATTAAAAGATAAATTGACAAATATTCAATACAATCTTGCCGAAGACACTTTTGATTGGACGGTTAAAGTTTAGATTCCAGATTTAAAAACAAAAAAAACAATTTCGTAAACGAAATTGTTTTTTTTTATTAAGGTTTTAAAATTTTAGAAAAATCAGGTTTGAAATAATTATTGCTTTTCATAACTTTTCCATCATTACGATAAATCGGATTGCCATTTTCATCTAATTTACTCATATTACTACGTTGAATTTCGTCGAAAACGGCTTCAATTTTGTCTTGTAAACCGTGTTCGATAATCGTTCCACAAAGAATATAAAGCATATCGCCAAGAGCATCAGCAATTTCTATTAAATCGTCATTTTCAACTGCTTCTAAATATTCTTCATTTTCCTCTTTCATTAAATCAAATCGCAATTGATTTTTTTTCTCGCCTAAATTTGAAATTGGAATTTCGCTGAATCCAATTTTAAAAGATTTATGAAATAATTTTACGGCTTCGATTTGTTTTTGCATTTTATTTAAAATTGAAATTAATATTAGGATTGCAAATTAATAATTTTTCGAATCAAATTTCATACTTTTGCTAAAATATAAATTTATGTTCAGTCAAGGTCAGTGGATTTTTGCAGGTTTTTTTGTAGTAGCTTTTGTATTAGCAATGATTTATTCTTACAGCAAAGATAAAATGTTGCATAAAGAATTTTATAAAGGTAATTACAAAATCTTAATTGGCTTTATAGTTTTCATAGGACTTTTATTTGTAATAAAAGTATATTTTAAAAATTAAAATTGCCCTGTTAACCTACGATTTATGAAAATTTTAAAATACATTTCGCTTTTACTCCTGTTAGTATTTGTAGCTTCGGTAGTGTTTTTTGCAACTTTAGATCGTACTTATGACGTTTTGCGTACCAAAACCATTAATGCTCCAAAAACTCAAGTTTTTAATTATGTTAACGACTTGAAAAATTGGGAAAATTTTGGATCTTGGAAGCAAGATGATCCTAAAATGAAATTTATTTTCTCAA
>JAYVBR010000592.1:0-2118 GCA_043750395.1 Bacteroidota bacterium
TTATCTCAAAAAATCAATCAATCGCCAGCAACTCACATTTTCATTGGCGGAAGCTCATTCGAAGGAAATCATTTGGACAAAATCATCGAAAAATTAAAATCAAAAATTACTTTACCAATCATTTTATTCCCTGGGAATCCAAGTCAAATTTCCGACGAAGCTGATGGGATTTTGTTTTTGAGTTTAATTTCTGGTCGAAATCCAGATTTTTTAATCGAACATCAAGTAAATGCTGTACCAATAATAAAAAAAACCAATCTCGAAATTATTTCGACAGGATATATTTTAATAGAAAGCGGCAAACAAACTGCTGTAGAACGAGTTAGTCAAACCAAACCATTATCAAAAAAAAATCCCGAATACATTCTTCAAACTGCTCAAGCTGGCGAAATGTTGGGAAGTAAACTCATTTATCTCGAAGCAGGAAGTGGCGCAGATTTGCCAATTCCAAAAGAAATCATAACTTTGGTGGCTCAAAACATTAATACTCCATTAATAGTTGGTGGAGGCATTCGTTCCTTATCCGAAATCGAAAAAGCGCATCAAGCTGGAGCCGATTTAGTAGTTATTGGAACCGCTTTTGAGAATGATAATGATTTTTTTAAATCTGAAATCTAAAATCGTTAATCTTCAATCTTAAATCAATATGATAGATTTTTTTCTTAATGCCTATGAAAATAAATCAGATTTAGAAATATTTCTTGAATTTATTGCATTTGCATTTGGTATTGCAAGCGTTTGGTTTGCCAAAAAAGAAAACATTTGGGTTTATCCGACGGGTTTGGTTTCGACAGTAATTACAGTTTATATCTTGTATCAAGCCAAGTATTTTGGCGATATGACAATGAATTTTTATTATTCGATAATGAGTATTTATGGTTGGATAATGTGGCAAAAAACTCAAAATCAACCTGAACTCGAAATTACAAGAACCAACAACAAAGAAAAATTAATAGGTTTTGGAATGTTTTTATTAACAATGATAATTACCTATTTAGTATATAAATTTTTCGATTATAAACTAGAAATTCCCAATTATATTGATATTTTTACATCGGGAATATTTTTTACTGCAATGTGGTATATGGCATTGAAAAAAATCGAGAATTGGACACTTTGGATAATTGGTGATTGCATTGCCGTACCATTATTTGCATATAGAGGCTTGGGAATGTTATCTTTGCAGTATTTTATTTTTACAATTTTAGCAATTTCCGCATATTTAGAATGGAAGAAAACCTTAAACAACAACCAACAGATATAATCAAAATAGCGATGTTTGGTCCAGAATCTTCAGGAAAAACTACGCTTTCTCGGCAACTTGCCGAGCATTTTGACACGGTTTGGATTCCGGAATTTGCTAGACAATATCTTGAAGACAAACTTAAAAACGCTAATCAAGTATGTGTTCCAGAAGATTTAATGCCAATTGCAATTGGTCAAACCCGACTCGAAAACGAAGGTTTAAACACTGCTAATAAATTTCTTTTTTGTGACACTAATTTACTGGTAACCAAGGTATATTCTGAGGCATATTACGAATTTTGTGATCCAATTTTAGACAAAGCTGCCAAGAAACACAAATACGATTTATTTTTTTTGACAAATATCGATTTGCCTTTCGAAAAAGACGAATTGAGAGATTCTGAAGAAAATAGAAACAAGTTTTTTCATATTTTCCATAATTCGTTAATCGAAAACAACAAACCGTTTATTATACTTTCTGGAACTAAAGAACAGCGCTTGCAAAAAGCAATTCCCATTATAAACGATTTGGTAAAAGCCAAAGAAATGGGTTTGTCGTCTTACGATTTTGTGCAAATTTATCACCAAGAAATTTCGATTGAAAACATAAAGAATCAATTAAAAATTTTTAGAAACGGAATTCCAAAAACAATTTTAGATCGTCCAGCAATAAAAAACGATGGCGTTTTGACTTTCACAGAATATGAATTTTTGCAAAAAGCTAGTTTCTTTAATACAAATAAAGAAAAATTAAAACTCAAAAAATTTGTTCCAGCTTCGGGCGCAGCAAGTCGAATGTTTAAGTTTTTGAGCGAATTTTTAAACGATTTCGATCCAGAAAACGAGTCAATAAATGGATATATAAATCGAAAA
>JAYVBR010000593.1:0-4929 GCA_043750395.1 Bacteroidota bacterium
AAACATTAATCTTCTCGCTAATTCTATCTAAAATAAACAAATAATCATCTTGTTTTTTGACAAAATCTTTATCCGAAACATCTATGACTAAAACATTCCAATCGGTTTTTGATTTTATATAATCCAAATAGCCTTGATTGATTTTTTCTAAATAATCTGCGGGAATTTCTTGTTCATAATCGCGACCACGTTTTTTTATATTTTCTAATAATCTTTCGGTATTTTGATACAAATAAATATATAAATCCGGCTTTGGCATTTCTTTATAAATAATGTCAAACATTGTTTTGTATAATCTAAACTCGTCTTCTTGCAAAGTTACTTTAGCAAAAATTATTGATTTAAATATATGATAATCAGCTATTATAAAATCTTTAAACAAATCGAATTGTGCCAAATCATCTGATAATTGTTGGTAACGATCTGCTAAAAATGACATTTCTAACGGAAAAGCATATCGGTTTTGATCTTTATAAAATTTTGGTAAAAACGGATTGTCTGCAAAACGTTCTAGAACTGTTTTCGCATTAAAATCTTCGGCAATTTTGGTTGTTAATGTTGTTTTTCCTGCACCAATATTTCCTTCAATTGCAATGTAATTAAAACTATCAAGCTTTATGTTTTTTAATGGTAATTTAATATAATGAAGAATTTTACATTCGCTTTTGTCTTCGCAAATAGCAATTAATTCAGTAGTTGATTTATTTAAAACCGGATGTTTCCAATTCAATCCTAAATCTTTTAAGGGCAAAAGAACAAATAATCTTTCTTGCATTAGCAAATGCGGAACAACCAAATTTTCAGTTTGAATAACGTCTTCATTAAAATAAACAATATCAATATCGATTGTTCTTGCTTGATATTCATCCGATTCTGAACGTTTTCTGCCTAATTCTTTTTCAATTTTAGCAATTTTAGTTAAGATTTTTTGAGCCGATTTGTGTGTATGAATCAAAACGGCACAATTAAAAAACATTTCGCTACTAAAACCCCAAGATGGTGTTTCGTAAATTGGCGATATTTTAATAACCGTTCCAACTTCGTTGTGTATTTTATCGATAGCTAACTGAATATTTTCCAGACGAATGCCCAAATTACTTCCTAGCGATAAAACGATTTGATTTTGTGAATTCATATTAATGCAAATTAACTAAAATAAAATTAGAAATCGAGTATATTTGCAATGTGTTGAAAACTATTTTTTGTAACATAAATTGTTTTTTAACTACTTACAAGTAAAATAAATATATAAATAAAATATTTAACCATTAAGGTACTAAGTTTCATTTAAACTTAATGAAACTTAATTCCCTAATGGTTAAAAAAATAATTTTTAAATCAATTATAAAAGTATGAACTTTTTTAAAAATGTATTGTCAACCGTAATCGGAATTTTCGTATTCTTTATGGTTTTATTCTTTGGTATAATCTTTATTGGAGCCATTTTTGGCGGCAATTCTAAAGGCATAAATGTTGAAGAAAATTCGATTATTGAACTAGATTTATCAGAAGTTACAGAAGATTATGGAGGAAAAATAAACATTAAAGATTTTGATTATTACGAAACCAATCACAATGGTTTGACTGATGTTATTCGAGGAATCGAAAACGCAAAAACCGACGAAAATATTAAAGGAATTTCCATTTTGAATAATTATTCAATGTTAGGAATGGCGCAAATAAAAGAATTGCGAATTGCACTCGAAGATTTTAAGAAATCAGGCAAGTTCGTTTGGGCTTATTCCAATGCTTACACACAAAAAGAATATTACTTGAATTCGGTTGCCAACACAATTTATATGAATCCAGTTGGCGAAATAGATTTTAAAGGATTATCGACCGAAGTAATGTTTTTTAAAGATTTTCAAGAAAAATCGGGTTTAAAAATGGAAGTTATTCGCCACGGAAAATACAAATCGGCTGTCGAACCATTTTTAGAAAATGAAATGAGCGAAGCCAACAAACAACAGACAACAGAACTATTAAATTCACTTTGGAACTCAGTTGTTTCAGATATTTCATTATCTAGAAAAATACCAATTGCCAGATTAAATGAGGTTGCAAATGGACTTTTGGCAAGAACACCAGAAATGGCAAAAACCGAAAAACTAATAGATAAAATTGCTTACGAAGATGTTTATCACGATGATATTCGAGCTGAATTAAAAGTCGAAAAAGATAAAGATTATGAAACAATTTCGATATTAGATTATTCGGAGAATGTTGCAACAACATCGACTAATTTTGAAGAAAACAAAATCGCAATTGTTTATGCACAAGGCGAAATTGCGAGTGGCGAAGGCGATTTGACAACAATTGGCGAATTGTCAATGCGTCGTTCTTTACAAGAAGCTAGAAAAGACGATGAAATAAAAGCTATTGTGCTAAGAATCAATTCTCCAGGTGGAAATGCGTTGACTTCGGATTTAATTTGGAGAGAAATCGAAGTAACCAAAAAAGTCAAACCCGTTGTAGTTTCTATGGGCAATTATGCAGCTTCGGGCGGTTATTATATTGCTTGTAATGCCAACAAAATATTTGCCGAACCAAGCACAATAACTGGTTCTATTGGTGTTTTTGGAACTTTGCCTAACTTTACGCAAGCTGCTAATAAATTCGGAATCAATACAATACAAGTTAAAACCCACGAAAATGCTAGCGAATACAGTCCATTTGTTGCATTAGACGAAAAATTTAAAGCTTTTACTTTAGAAAGTGTTGAACATATTTACGATGTATTTGTAAATCGTGTAGCAACTGGACGAAAAATGACTTTCGCAGCAGTCGATTCATTAGCACAAGGTCGCGTTTGGTCTGGAACTGATGCTAAAAGAATTGGTTTAGTTGATCAACTCGGAACTATGAATGATGCTATAAAATATGCAGCAAGTTTAACTAAATTAGAAAAATATTCTACAGTTGAATATCCAGAATATGAAAAAAATTTCAAGGATATTATTGGAAATTTCATTCCATTTGCAAAAACCAAAGAAAATTTAATTAAGCAAGAAATTGGTATTGAGAATTATCAAATGCTTGAAAAAATTAAAAAAATGCAAACCAGAAAAGGAATTCAAGCCATTATGCCTTTTGAGATTAAGGTTAAGTAAATTTATTTTAAGCTAATCCAGCTTTCATTCCAAAAAAAATGGTTTGAAAATCGGTTTTTGTAATTTTTAAAACGAACTTCCTTTGGTCGTTGTTTTAAAAAACAAAAAACCAAAGATTTTCAAACCATTTTGTTTTTCCCTTCAATCTGGGCTAAAAAAGTAAATTTTTATAATAAACTTTTCCCAGTCATTACATCAGGTTTTTCGATTTGCATTAATTCAAGAATTGTCGGAGCAAGATCGCCCAAAACACCATCGTGTATTTTTATTTGCTCATTATCGACCATAATAATCGGAACAGGATTGGTTGTATGTGCCGTGTTTGGACTTCCGTCAGGATTTATCATTGTTTCGCAATTGCCATGATCGGCAATAATAATTGTAGTGTAGTTGTTTGCTAAAGCCGTGGTTATAACTTTTTCGACACATTTATCGACAGCTTCGCAAGCTTTAATTGCTGCATTCATAATTCCAGTGTGACCAACCATATCGCCATTGGCAAAATTGAGACATACAAAATCGACTTCGCCTTTTTCGAGTTCTGGAACTAATGCTTCGGTCAATTCAAATGCGCTCATTTCAGGTTGCAAGTCATAGGTAGCTACTTTTGGAGAATTTTTTAGAATTCTTGATTCTCCTTCGAATGGCAATTCACGACCGCCAGAAAAGAAGAAAGTAACGTGTGGATATTTTTCGGTTTCGGCAACTCGGATTTGTTTTTTGCCAGCTTTTTCTAAAACTTCGCCTAAAGTTTCGGTAATGTTGTCTTTATTATAAACCACTTTTACGTTTTGGTATGTTTCATCGTAGTTGGTTAATGTTACATAATAAAGATTTAATTTGTGCATATTTTGTTCGTGAAAATCTTTTTGCGATAAAGATTCGGTTAGTTCTCGACCACGGTCGGTTCTAAAATTAAAGAATATTACAACATCATTTTCTTGTATTGTAGCTATTGGTTTTTGGTTCTCATCAACTATTACTAAAGGTTCTAAAAACTCGTCGGTTGTTTTATTTTCATAACTTTTGGTTATGCTTTCAATGTAATTTTGTGTTTTAGTTCCAATGGAATTGACTAATAAATCATAGGCTCGTTTAACTCTTTCCCAACGTTTATCTCGGTCCATTGCATAATAACGACCAACGATTGTCGCTATTTTTGCAGTTTTATTTTGAATGAAATTTTGTAAATCTTCAATGTATTTTAATCCTGATTTTGGGTCAACATCTCGCCCATCGGTAAATGCGTGAATGAAAACTTTTTCCAATCCAAATTCTTGAGTTACATTTATCAAACTTCGCAAATGTGAGGTGTGAGAATGAACGCCACCATCTGACAATAAACCTAAAAGATGCACATTTACACTTTTTTCTTTGGCATATTGAAAGGCATCGATTAATACTTTTTCTTGTGATAATGTTTTATGTTCGACTGCCAAATTAATTTTAGCTAAGTCTTGATAAACTATTCTTCCTGCACCTAAATTCATATGACCAACTTCTGAATTGCCCATTTGACCTTCTGGCAAACCTACATTTAAACCATCGGTTCGCAGTTGTGCACTTGGAAAATTCTTATATAATGAGTTAATAAACGGAATATTGGCATTGTCGATAGCAGAAACCTTTGGATCGGGCGATTTTCCCCAGCCATCAAGAATCATAAGGATTACTTTTTTGCTCATTTTTTATAATTTTAAACCATTTAGGTTTTTATTTTAAAACACAATTTAAATAAGTTCATTTAAAATAAAAATAAAAATATTCTTCACTACAAAAGTATTCAATTTAATGAATTTTATAGGGATTTATTTGGTTT
>JAYVBR010000594.1:0-4912 GCA_043750395.1 Bacteroidota bacterium
GTTGTCATATCTGTGGTTTTAATGGATGTTTTTTTAAGAATTTTTATTATCCCGCAGATTTAGCTGATTTTTCTGAGTTTTGAAATGCAACGATGATGATTCAAAATAAAAAGATTAATCATTTCAGGAGTTTGGGAAATGACAACTAGAATTTTAGTTTTGGTGGAAATAAACGTTTTTGCTTAATCAAAATAACTAACAAATTAAATTAATTTGACTCCAAAAAAAGAAAGGAGAAAATTATTAAAACCAAATTAGATAAATTTTAAGAATAACAAATTACACGTGTTTTCCATCGTCGAAAACCTGAATTGTTACTTCTTTTTCGATTAAATCGGTAAAATGACCTCTGTAACGGGTGGCTTTTACTAAATGATTGTCTATCCAATGGTAATTTCCTCCACGTGGTTTTCCCATAACCATTCCGTGGTATTTGAAGCCGTGTTTTTTTAACCAAATTTCTGTATATACTCTATGCGCTTCTGTTCTTGAGGTGAAAAAGAAAATAATGTGTCCTTCGTCATACCATTTGTTTAATGTAATTAATGCATCTGGATAAACTTCGGCAGTTAGCATTCTTTCTGGCTCTTCGTTTGGAATGTCGTCGCAAACGGTTCCATCAATATCGATTAAATAATTTTTTACGCCTTCGGGTAATATTGGAGAAATGGTTTGACCGTTTTCGGTGGCTGCAACTAATTGTTTGTCTAAATCTTCTAGTTTCATTTTTTTATTTACTCTTTGAATTTGCAAAGGTTTTAAAATTATTTAGTTTTTTCAATTTTATTGTGTATGCGTTAGGGATAGAAGGGAAAATCCTTTTTTAGGCGATTTTTCTTCGCCTAAAAAAGATTGGAATGATAGCCCGACCTTTTGGGAACGCCCATAATTATGTTATTCTCTTTATTGATGTAGCGATACAAAGTCTATCGCTATAATTCATTTTTCCAATTCAAACGGTCTTGTTGGTTATATTGCCACGGTGCGCCATTGTTTTCGATATTGCTCATCATTGCGTTAACTGATTGTGGTGCAGCAGATTGCTCCATTACCAAATAACGTCGCATATCGAGAATGATCGACAACGGACTGATGTTTACTGGACATTCTTGTACGCAAGCATTGCAAGATGTACAAGCCCAAAGTTCTTCGGTTGTGATGTAATCGTTGAGTAATGTTTTGTTGTCTGGAATAAAAATCCCTTTGTTGGTATCGATGTTTTTGCCGACTTCTTCAAGGCGGTTTCTGGTGTCGATCATTATCTTTCTTGGAGATAATTTTTTACCTGTAATGTTGGCTGGACAAGCATCGGTGCAACGACCGCATTGTGTGCAAGTGTATGCGTTTAGCAACTGAACCCAGTTTAAATCTTGCACATCTTGTGCGCCAAATTTGCTTGGAACTGCGTTTTCGTCAATTGGTGCTGCTGCAAATGGATTGGCGTTTGGATCCATCATTAACTTAACTTCTTGGGTTACTGCTGGCAAATCGTCGAGTTGACCTAGTGGATTCAAATCGGCAAAATATGTGTTTGGAAATGCTAATAATATGTGTAAATGTTTTGAAAAATAGAGATAATTGGCAAAAATAAGAATCATTATAATGTGCAACCACCAAAATGTTTTTTCGAGCATCATTACTTTATTGTCAGCTATTCCGTTGAAAATTGGTTCTAAATATTGAGAAATTGGGAAACTTCCTGATTGATGATAATGTCCGAAATTGAGCATTTGAAGATGCAAATCGGAAGCGTTCATCAATAAAAACAATGTCATAATAACAACTTCGAAATACAGAATATAATTGGCATCGGATTTTGGCCAACCTTTTAAATCGGAACCAACGAATCGTTTTAGTTTGATTACGTTTCTTCGTAACCAGAAAATGGTTACTGAAACTAATACTAAAAAAGCTAGAATTTCGAATGATGCAATTAGAAAATTATAAAACCAACCTAAAGAAGCAAAAACGCGATGTGTTCCAAAAAGTCCGTCGATTACGATTTCTAATAATTCGATGTTTATGATGATAAATGCTACATAAACTATTACGTGAAGTGCACCTGAAATTGGTTTTTTGACCATTTTGGATTGACCAAGTGCGATGTATGCCATATTTTTCCAACGTTCTGAATTATTGGATTTTCTATCAACATCTTGACCAAGATTGATGTTGCGAATGATTTTTTTGATATTTAGTGCAAAAAAACCGAATCCGAGAATCAGTAAAATTGCGAAAAAAATATTGTCTAAATAGTTCATAATGTGTTACTTAATTGTGTCAGTTGGGGCAATATATGGTTTATTTTTCTTTCCGAAAAGTGAAACATTAACGTATCGAGTTGGATAAAGTCTCACGTCTTGCAACAATAATTCGAGTTGTTTGGACGTTTTATTGAAATTGTTATACAAAGTCTCGTCTTTAAACAATTTGCCCATTGTTCCTTTTCCTGATTGCAATCCGACCATAATTTTATCTACCGATGCTAAAGTATTTTCCAAACCTTTTAAAGTTTGACCTAACTTCAATCGAGATAAAGAATCTGATAATTTAACGAAATTGGCTGATGTTTTATTAAAATTTGCCATTGTAACGCCAATGTTTTTTTCATTGGCGTCAATTAAACCATTTGCTTTTTGGGCTGTTTTACCGAATTCTGCTAATGTTTTATTTAATTCTATTAGTGTATTTTTTAAATTTTGCTTGGTTTGTTCGTCTAAAACTGTATTCACATTCGTCATTAATACATCTGCCGATGTCAAAAGTTTGTTTAATTTTGCTTGTGTTGGTTCGAATTTTGTTCCGAATTCGCCAATCATTCCCATTTTAATGTGTGGTTGTAATTTATCACCAGAAACAGCTAAAACTGGATCTTTATAATTTGGTATAATTGCGATTTGTTTTCCACCAATAATTCCTGGTTCATAAATTTCGGCTAAACTTGATTTTTGAATGGGGAAATCTTCTTCGTTAATTTGAAGTTCTACTAATAATTTTCCGTTATTATTTAAAGTGATTGCGTTTACTTTCCCTATTATTTTACCGCTAATTGTTACAGGCGCCGATGTGACCAAGTTTTCGACATTGTCATATTCTACAAATAATTTTTTGTGATTATTGAAGAGATTTTGACCTTTTAGAAAGCTGTAACCCCAAATAAATAATAATATGGAACAAATTACAAGTATTGCTGTTTTAATTTCTCTAGTGATTTTCAATATATTTATTTTTGAACAAATTTAAAATAAAAATTTCAATTTTGCAGATTTTTATTTTAAAGCTTAATTTAATTTTACTCCATTTTTGTAAGTGACTACAAATGCCGATTTGTAACCTTTGGCTTTTGCTTCGTTCAATTGCAATTTTATTTGATCTAAATTGGCTGTGTTAGAATAGTAATATTTGTATGATTTCCCTTCTTTTATCATAGTAATATCATCTAAACCTTTGAAATTTTTGGCTTTTAATGGCACTTTTTTCGAACTTACTGATAATTGAATTTTATAAGTTAAATCGGATTTTATAATTTCGCTAGAACGATTTTGAGTAATTGTTGTGTCTAATTTAGGTTTTGGCGTGTCTTTAATAACTGGTTTTACATAAACATCTTTATCATCAGACGTTTCGCCATTGCCAAAATATTCTTTTTTGTAACTTATAATTGCGGCTGCGATAGCTTTTGCAATATCGTTTTGACCTTCGTCCGAATCTAGAGTATTACCTTCAACTTCGTTAGAAATAAAACCCATTTCTATCAAAACTCTAGGCATATAAGCTTTATGTAAAACCATAAACGGGGCTTGTTTAACGCCACCAGCCCGAGATTTTTTGCCTAAATCTATAAATTTATCTTGAATTCGGCTAGCTAATGCAATGCTATTTTCCATAAATTCTTCTTGAATTAATGTAGTTCCAATAAACGATTCAGGCGAATTTGGATTGTAACCTTTGTAATTTTTCTTATAATCTTTCTCGAGAGTTACAACTTCGTTTTCGGATTTTGCAACTTCCATACTCGATTTACTTTTCGAAAGTCCCATAACATAAGTTTCGGTTCCATCGGCAGCAAGATTTTTATTGGCGTTGCAATGAATTGAAACAAAGATATTAGCATCTACTCTATTGGCAATATTTGCACGTTCGACAAGATCAATAAATTCGTCGGATTTTCTGGTATAATTTACAGCAATATCAGCATTATCATCAAGAATTTTACCTACTTTAAGGACTACAGCAAGTGCAATTTCTTTTTCTATTCGACCGTTGTAATTGGCTCCATAATCTTTTCCGCCGTGACCAGCATCGAGTGTGACTTTAAATTTTGTTTGCGCTGTTGCAAATGCAGATGCAAATGTGAGCATACATAAAAAGTAGGATTTTATTTGAAGGGAGAATTTCATTTAAAAGTTAATTTTAATAAAATGATGTATCTAATTTTTAATATTTGATTATTTTTGACCAAAATTAATATGTAGGTTTGCAACCACAACTATTGAGCCATATTTTTACAAAAATACTATTTAAACCTTTGCGTACAAACTTATTTCATATCGTTTTTTTAACTTTTTTTTTAACAATGAGTTGTTCATTGTCATTTTCACAAGATATTAAGAAAAAAAAGACCAAAGTCCCAGCAAAAACGATAGTTTCGACAGATGCCAAACCTGATTTAAAAACAACTGAAATCAATCTAAAAGATTTAGTAAAAGTTAAAGATACTACAAAAAAAGATACTTTAAAGCCCAAAAAAGCATTTCTTGAAGCCAAAATTATCTACAAATCCAAAGATTATGCAAAAATTGAGCAAAAGAAAAAACTAATAACTTTATACAACCAAGCCGAACTTTTTTATCAAGATGTAGAACTTAAGTCAGGAATAATTGTTATGGATTATGACAAAAGCGAAGTTTAT
>JAYVBR010000595.1:0-11375 GCA_043750395.1 Bacteroidota bacterium
AGTTTAAACCACTTCATTTCTAATTATAATGTAAACTTAAGTTGCTTTTTTAAATTTTAAAAAATCATATTTCCGAACTGTTATTTTTTGGACTTGAATTGTAATATTGAGATAGTATTTAATTAAAATATTTTTTTAACATTAAATTATATTCATAAAACAATAAAATAAAAATTCTTAAACTAAATTTGTATATACAATTATTTTTATTAATTATGAATAATGATTTTTTCAAAGAATTAAATAATTTCCAATCCGAAAAATGGGTTCGAGCTATCGATTCTAAATTAATTTTCAATTGGATTGATGATTTGTTTTTTATTTTATTTCCAGAAAAAAAATTAGATATTTATCAAATTGAAGATTTGTGGCAACAAAACAAAACTGATTTTGAATTAATAATTGCTGAAATTTGTAATCATAAATCCGAAAATGAAATTTCTGAGATATCCGATAAATTATATGACAAGATTCCAAAAATTTATAAATCATTACAAAAAGATGCACAAGCTATTTTAGATACTGATCCTGCTGCTGATTGCATTTCTGAAATAATAAATTCTTATCCTGGATTTTTGGCAATTGCCTTTTATAGAATTTCGAATGCAATTTCTAATTTAGGAATCAATATGTTACCAAGAATAATTTCGGAATATGCGCATTCCAAAACAGGAATCGACATTCATCCAAACGCCAAAATCGATGTGCCATTTGTTATAGATCACGGAACTGGAATTGTTATTGGCGAAACCTGTATTATTGGCAAAAATGTTTCGATTTATCAAGGTGTAACTTTGGGTGCATTGCAAGTAGAAAAATCAATGGAAGAAAAAAAGCGCCATCCAACCGTTGAAGATAATGTGGTTATTTATGCCAATGCAACTATTCTTGGCGGAAGTACAATCATAGGAAACAATAGCGTTATTGGCGGAAATACATTCATTACCAAAAGTGTCAATCCGTTTACGGTAGTGATGCAAGCCAATAAAAACAATATTATTAATCAACAAGAAAATCAAGATATTAACTTTTTTTCAATCTAAAAAAATGAACAAATTCAACAACATTCTCGAAACTATTGGCAATACGCCACACGTTAAAATCAATAAATTATTTGGTCAAAATTCTAATGTTTTTATTAAATTAGAGCGTTCAAATCCAGGCTCAAGCATCAAAGATAGAATTGCTTTAGCAATGATTGAAGATGCAGAAAAATCAGGAAAACTGAAACCAAATTCGGTAATAATCGAAGCAACATCAGGCAATACTGGAATTGGATTGGCAATGGTTGCTGCTGTTAAAGGTTACAAATTAATTTTGGTAATGCCAGAATCAATGTCAATCGAAAGACGCAGATTAATGAGCATTTATGGAGCCACTTTCGAACTCACGCCACGCGAAAAAGGAATGAAAGGTGCCATTGAAAAAGCGAGAGAAATGACCGCCGAAAGCGAAAATGCTTGGTCGCCATTGCAATTCGAAAATCCAGCAAATATTGAAATTCACAAAAAAACAACTGCTCAAGAAATCATAAATGCTTTTCCTGACGGATTGGATTATATAATTACAGGCGTTGGAACTGGCGGACACATTACGGGTTGTGCCGAAATCTTGAAACAGTATTTTCCAAACTTGAAAGTTTTTGCAGTCGAGCCCGAAGCATCGCCCGTGATTAGTGGCGGGAGCCCTGCTCCTCACCCATTGCAAGGCATTGGTGCAGGTTTTATTCCAGCGAATTTACATACAGATTTGCTTGATGGTGTCATTAAAGTTTCCAGAGATGAAGCATTTGAATATACGCAAAGAACTGCAAAAGAAGAAGGAATACTTATTGGAATTTCATCTGGTGCATCATTGGCTGCTGTGGCTAAAAAGTTGAAAGAAATTCCAGTTGACTCAAAAGTATTGACTTTTTGCTATGATACTGGCGAAAGGTATTTGAGTATTGAAGGTTTGTTTGTTTAAAAATATTAAGATTTTGAAAAGCAAAATATTAAATAATAAATCTTATAGTTTTGAAATAACTGATTTAAAAAAAGGAATTTATATTGTTAAAATCTAAATTAATAATCTTAATCATTCGAACGAATTAATTATTGAATAAATAAATTTAGAATACTAAACAAGGATTAGAAAAATGATTTCAAAATATAATGTCTTTTAAATTTTGAAATTCTTATTTGATTCTTAATATTTACCCATATAACAATTAAGATTTTTTTTTGTTAAATTTAACATTGATTTGTTAATTACAAATTTTAAATAGTTATTTTTGCAAAATAATTTAAAACAAAAAATATGAAAAAATTATTTACTATTTTAGCGTTAACTATTTTTATGTCGGGTGCTTTTGCACAAAAAAACAAAACTGTAAAAGATACAGAAAATGTTTCTTCAACAAGTGATGATGACAGCTCTGACTATTCAACTTCTGAATACAAACCTTCGAAAGGAACAGTAACAACTGAGGTTGGTTTGACTGGTGGATTAGGAAATTCTGCTTTTGGATTAAACACATCAACAAGTATAGGTGGTTCAGCTACATTGAAATTTAGATATTTTTTGAAAGACAATATCGCATTTAGATTAGGTTTTTCAGCTAATAGATCAGCAGACAATACAGAGCCATCAACTACTACCACAACATCGCCTGTACCAACGCCACCATTACCATTTGTACCGAGTTCAACAACGTTTGACAGCGATACTGTTTTTGGAATAAACTTAGGTATTGAAAAACATTTTAAAGGATCTGATAGATTATCAACTTTTGTTGGTGCTGATTTGTTGATTGGTACAAGAAGTTCATACAAAGAAACTGTAAATAATACTGCCATAGCAACATCTAAGACCGTTATTGATAAAAATAACACTGGTAGAACTTATTTTGGTCTAGGATTATTAACAGGTGCAGATTATTATGTTGCAAAAAAAGTATATTTAGGTGTTGAATTAGGAATTTCTTTTTTAAGATTAAGTGATAAGGATCGTGTTGTAACTACTGAAAATGTGGTTGCAGGAGTTTCTTCAACAACAGAGGTTACAACTTCTACTGGTGGAAGTGCATTTGAATTAACAACAGCTTTAAACGGTGGAATTAGAATTGGCTACCAGTTCTAATCATTATCAAAACAAAATACCAAAGCCGTTTCAATAATTTTTGAAACGGTTTTTTTATGTTTATAAATCAAATACATTTTCGACCCAAGAATTTAATGTGTATTTTCTATAAATATCATCAGACAAAGGTTCATAATTAGATTCAAAAAAAGGTGATTCGAAAATAAGATTAGATTTATCAACAATTAAAATATTATTTGGATTGTAAAAATCATAATTTTTTATAGATTTATTGCTTGTAATTAGCTTTTTTTGGAAAGCCATAGCTTCAAAAACTCTAAAACTCAAACCTATTTGGTTGTCACGAACCAAATCAAGAATTACATTAGTTTTTGAATAATAAAAACCGATATCTTCTTGTTTTATTCTATTTCTACGATAAATAATTGACTTGTTTGAATTTTTAAATAAGTTTGTAACGCTCTTTTTCCAAGTTTTTTTTCCAACAACAATAAAAAGATAAGTTTTATTGATTTCGTTTAATTTTTTTGATATTTCATTTAATAAATATAAACGTTTGTCATAAGAAGCCAAATAAAAAACATCATATTCGGGTTTCTTTAGGTTTAAGGGTTTTTTATCAAAATAAATATAGTTGTTGGTTTTCTTGAAATTGTATTTAGAAATATCATTATCGTCAAACGAAAAAATAGCATCAAAAATTCCATTCAATAAATGTTCAACTGGACAACGATCGACACTGTCATACAAATAAGCGATATATTTATTTGTTGATTTTTTAATTTCTAAATGGTATTCTAAATCAATTAATTCGGGATTAATTACTAAAATTTGATCTTGAAATCCAATTTTAGAAAGCGATTCTAATATAAAATCTTGACGCTTTTTTAGCTTAGGATTTTTATTCAAAAATACTTTAGAAAATGTATTTGTCAACCTTTGAAATAAATTTTGATGTCTAAATCCACCAATTTTAATATGAGCAGCATCAATACCTTTTTTTTGTAAAGTACTAACAATGTGCTTGTCATAATCCCAATGATCAAAACTAATTACAGCTATTTTTTTATTTGACATAGAATAGATTTGTTGTAAAAATAATATTAATTCTTAAATAAAAAAGTCAAATTAAATTCAATTCTTTATTTAGTAAAATAATATTAACTTTGTTGAAAAATAAAAACTAATAAAATTATTTTTATGACTGATGATTTGAGTTTAATAATAAAAAATTTTGATAAAACTGGCGAAATATTTGCCAAAGGAAATCGAAATACAATAAAAAAATTTACTTACAATAATCAAATTATAAACGTAAAATCTTTTAAAATTCCGATTCTTATAAACGGATTTATTTATAGTTTTTTTAGAAAATCCAAAGCCCGAAGATCATTCGAAAATGCAAATTTTTTAATTGAAAAAGGAATTGGAACTCCAAAACCTATTGCTTTTTTTGAAAATAAGTTTTTTGGTTTTTTGAGACAAAGTTATTATGTAAGCGAACAAATGAATCCCGATTTTTTATTTAGAAGTGTTTTCGAAGATAATCCAAAACTTGATTTAGACAAAATATTGCGAGGAATTGCAAGATTTACATTCAAATTGCACGAAAACGGAATAGAATTTTTAGACCATTCGCCAGGAAATACATTAGTAAAAGTAGATTCAGAAGGAAATTATGAATTTTATTTGGTTGATTTAAACAGAATGAATTTTCATCAAACTATGAGTTTTGAAACTAGAATTAGAAATCTAAGCCGTTTGACACCTGGAAAATTAATGGTTGAAGTGATTTGCAATGAATATGCAAAACTTTATAATCAATCGGAACAAAAAATATTTGATGCGTTATGGAAAGAAATTATAAATTTGCATATAAAATTAGATCGCAAAAAATTAATTAAAAAGAAATTGATGTTTTGGAAGCAATAAATCAATAAAATTCTTAATTTTCCGATCTGATATTTATTAATGAAAGTTTCTGTAATTATTTCAACATATAATGCCGTCGATTGGTTGCAAAAAGTCTTAATTGGATATTGCAATCAAACCGAGAAAGATTTTGAAATAGTAATCGCAGACGATGGTTCATTGATAGAAACAAAAAAACTTATCGATACTTTTAAAGGAAAATTTAAAAATCCGATTGTTCATGTTTGGCACGAAGACAATGGTTTTCAAAAAACAATTATTCTAAATAAAGCAATTTTAAAAACCAACAGCGATTATTTAATTTTTACAGATGGAGATTGCATTCCTAGAAAAGATTTTATTGATGTTCATTTAAAATATAAAGAAAACGGTTATTTTTTGTCTGGTGGTTACTATAAATTACCAATGAATATATCGGAAATAATAAATGAAAATGCTATTCTTTCTGAGAACTGCTTTAACTTTAATTGGCTAAAGGAAAATGGTTTAAAAGCAAGTTTTAAATCAGTAAAATTAACAAAAATTAAAATTATTGCCAATTTTATGAATTGGATAACTCCAACCAAAAAATCTTGGAATGGTCATAATTCATCAGGTTTTAAATCAGATATCATTGCTGTAAATGGATTCAACCAAGATATGCAATATGGCGGTTTAGATAGAGAACTTGGAGAACGATTGTTCAATCTTGGGTTGTTGTCCAAGCAAATACGCTATTCGGCAATTTGTTTGCATTTGGATCACAAACGCGGATATGCAAATCCTGAAACTTGGAAAATAAATAACGATATTAGAAAATTCAACAAGAAAAATAAAATTACTTATATAAAAAATGGTTTAGATTCTAAAACAGATTCTTAAAATATTTAGCATTAATGGAACAAAAAATTTCAGTTTTCATAATAACTTACAACGAAGAAAAAATCATTGAAAAATGTCTCGAAAAACTTTTTTTTGCTGATGAAATCGTTATTGTAGATTCTGGAAGTAGTGATAAAACAGTTTCTATTTGCGAAAAATTCAATGCCAAAGTTATTTATAATAAATTCGAAAATTTTGGTATTCAAAAACAATTTGCTTTGAACCAAACCAAAAACAATTGGGTTTTATCGTTAGATGCTGATGAGGTTTTATCTGACGAATTGATAAATGAAATTAAATCTTTAAGATTAAATAATGATTTTCAAGGATATAAAATACCCCGAACACACGTTTTTCTTGACAAAATTTTCAAATTTGGAAGCGAAAATAAAAAACCTATTTTAAGATTTTTCAACAAAAAAAACGGTTATTTCCAAGAAAAAAAAGTTCATGAAACTATTATCGTAAATGGTAATATTGGGATTTTGAAAAACGAAATGTTGCATTTTACTGTCTCAGATATCGCAACAGCTGTTCGAAAAAATATCAATTATGCAATTTTAAGTGGTGAATTTGCATTCGAAAAAGGAAAAAAAACTACGATTTTAAAAACTATTATCAAAATTCCTTATGAATTTATAAGAGTTTATTTTATTCAATTAAACTTTTTAAACGGATTTCAGGGTTTTGTTTGGAGTTTATTATCTTCTTTTGGAAGCTTTTTGAAATTTACCAAGCTTTTAGAACTGTCATCAAATAAAAAATTACAATAATTTTTTGTAAATATTTATATATTGATTTGCAATATTTTCATCATTAAACTTTTGAGCAAAATCAAAACCTTTTTCTGCAATTTCTTTTCTTAATAAATTGTCATTCAGCAATATAGAAATTGCATTTTCCATTTCGGAAACGTTTTCTGGATTGATATAAATAGAATTTGGACCACCAGCTTCAGGAAAAACACCTCCAATAGATGTAATTACTGGAGTTTTAGAAAATAAAGCTTCTATAATCGGAATTCCAAAACCTTCATAAAACGATGGATAAATAAAAATTTTGGCTAATCTGTACAAAATAGCCAAATCCTCTAAAGACAATCCTTTTAAGAAAATCACTTTATTTTCTAGCTTATTTTCAAAAATATATTGTTTAATTTCATTGCTATATGCAGTTTCTTTTCCAACAATAACAAGAACGATTTCTATTTTTTTTATTGCTTTTACAATTAAAAAAGCATTTTTTCTGCTTTCGATTGTGCCAACATTTAGAACAAAATTTTCAGGCAAACCAAATTTATTTTTAACAATTTGAAGTTCAGTATTTGTAAAATCCTTTTTAAAAACTTCGTTACATCCTTGATAAATAACTTCGATTTTATTGGCATCGACATTTAAAAATTGAATTATATCTTTTTTCGTTTGTTGGCTTATTGCAATTATAACATCTGCATTTTTCGCTGCTTTTTTAAATTTGTAAAAATGTATTTTTCTATCAAAAAAAGAATATAATTGTGGAAGTTGAATAAAAATTAAATCGTGAATAGTTACTACACTTTTAATATTTCTTGATTTTAAACCAAAAGGAATTTCACCAGATAATCCGTGAAATATTTCTATTCTATCTTGTACCAAATCGTTTTTTATACCAAATTGCCTCCATAAGTTTTTGAACTTTTTATAAAAATTAGATTTTGGTAGTTTTTCAAAAACATTAACATTATTGGTTTCGAATTTATTTTTATTTGATTCTTTCGGATTGAATAAATAATAATAATTTTCAGGAAAAAATTTGCTCAAAAGTCTTATCAAATCTCTGCTGTAATTACCGAGACCAGTTTTATTATGAAAAACTCTTTTTGCTTCGAAGCCAATTTTCATTAAGAATAAAATATAAAATTAATAAAATGAAAATTTTTTAAACTGCAACATCATATTCGCGTAAAGCATCATTCAAGCTGGTTTTTAAATCAGTAGAAGCTTTTCGAGTTCCAATAATCAAGGCGCAAGGCACTTGAAAATCGCCAGCAGGAAAACTTTTAGTATAACTTCCAGGAATAACTACCGACCGTGCAGGTACAAAACCTTTCATTTCGATAGGAGTTGCGCCTGTTACATCAATAATTTTGGTAGAAGCTGTTAAACATACATTTGCGCCTAAAACAGCTTCTTTTCCAACGTGAACACCTTCGACAACAATGCATCGAGACCCGATAAATGCTCCATCTTCAATAATAACAGGTGATGCTTGCAAGGGTTCGAGAACGCCACCAATACCTACTCCACCGCTTAAATGAACATTTTTACCAATTTGAGCGCAACTACCAACTGTTGCCCAAGTATCTACCATTGTACCTTCATCGACATAAGCGCCAATGTTAACATAGCTTGGCATTAAAATTACACCTTTAGAAATAAAGGCTCCATATCTAGCAACTGCTGGAGGCACAATTCTGATTCCTTTTTCGGCATAACCAGTTTTTAGCAACATTTTGTCGTGGTATTCGAAAATGCCGACTTCATGGGTTTCCATTTTTTGGATAGGAAAATACATTACAACCGCTTTTTTAACCCATTCATTGACTTGCCAACCGCTAGAAGTTGGTTCGGCTACTCGCAAAGTTCCTGAATCTAAAAGTTCAATTACTTCTCTAATAGCATTTGTTGTAGATTCTTCTTTCAATAATTCTCGGTTTTCCCAAGCGTTTTCAATTTTAAGTATTAATTCAGTCATTGTTAGGTATATTTTTTTAATTCTTGAAAAGTTTGTGAAAAAATTTGTCGAAAAAACTTATTTTTTCAATTTTAATTTCGATGTATTTATTTTGTATTAAAAATGGTGTAATTTTATTTCCAAACCCTTCTGGTGTAAGATATTCTTGAAATATTTTTTTGCAATTTATTTGAAATTCAATAATTTTATTTTCAGATTTAACTTTCCAAAAATTTTCAATTTTATTTACCAATTCGATTTCATTATTTGCTTTAATAATTAAATTATCCCAATTAATTTCGTTTTCGAAAGGAAAAATCATATCAGAATCTATCAAAACAGGAATTCTACCCAATGACAATACTTGATAAAATCGCATCGAAAAATTTCCAACTCCTCGATTACAAATAGTAAAATGTGATTCCAGAATGTTAGTTTTAAAATCCTCAATAATTTTTTCATTGTGCGGATTTCCTCCCCAAAATGTTAGTTTTGTATCAAAATTAGAAATAATATTTTTGCTTGAACTTATTGTATTAATTGTGCTTTGGCGTTTTCCGGTATTGTTTTTAACATTTCCACAAAAACCAACAATAGGTTTTTCGGTTTTTATTAAACAATTGAATTTTTCGTCGAATGATTCCCAAATGTAAGGTAATAAAAATTCATTTAATTTTTTCAACTTTTTATATAATGATGTTCTAAATAAAAATACGTTTTTCGGAATATCTAAAACTTCAACACTATCGGTAATTAAAAAAACAATGACTTTTTTATTTATTTTCTTATATTTATTCAACCTTTCTTGAATATCGGTACGTTTTTTAATCCCCATTTCAAAACTTGAACTTATCAAATAATCACAGTCAACCAAGCTAACTTCTTGGTGTTTAATATTATTTTTAAAAAACTCTGAAGTAAAATCATTTCCCTCAAAGTAAAGTTTCAAATCATCCATATTAATAAAAATGTAAAAATAATAGTTTTATATTCATTTCTCAAAAAAAACAACATTTTTATAATTATTTAATAATTTATCAAAAAATAAAGTTCAATGAATGAGTCATAGAAATTCAAAAAAACGTATATTTGTGATTGAAAATTAATTGAAATGGAAGCATTAAGAATAGAATTTCAGCCTAACTTAAAATCAAAAATAATAGATTTATTAAGCATATTTTCGTCAGAAGAAGTGAAAATTTCGCCAATCGATATTGATAAAAGTTTTGACCCAAATTTTGATGAAAATAAAAAAATGTTGGACAAATCACTTGAAAAAATAAGAAATGGCACAGCCAAACTATATACATTTGATGAGTTAGATGCAATTCTTGAAGAAACGATTTCTAAATATGAAAATTGAGTTTGAAGATAATTTTATTTGGTCGATAAATGAACAAGTTTTATATATTGCACAAGATAAACCTTTAGCAGCAAGAAAATTTAAAAGTGATTTGATAAGAAATCTTAAAAAAGATTTAAAACAACCTTTTAATTATCAAAAATCTAAATATTATCAAGACGAAAACATTCGAGATTATGTATTTAAAGGTTACACATCAGTTTATGATATTGACTTAGAAAATAATACAGTGACAGTTTTTGGTTTCATAAAATATAAAGAATCATTATAAAAATGCCAAGAATACTCTCAATAGATTATGGTCAAAAACGAACAGGAATAGCAATTACTGACGAACTACAAATAATTGCATCAGGACTTACAACAATTGAATCTGCAAAAGCAATCGATTTCTTGAAAGATTATTTCTCCAAAGAAAAAGTCGAAGCAGTTGTTATTGGCGAACCGAAACAAATGAACGGATTACCATCAGAAAGTGCTTCAATGATAAAAGGTTTTGTTACTCATTTTACAAATCATTTTCCCGAAATGAAAGTCATTCGAGTTGACGAAAGATTTACATCAAAAATGGCATTTCAATCAATGATTGAGAGCGGAATGAAAAAAAGTCAACTAAAAAACAAAGCTTTAATCGATGAAATTGCAGCAACAATAATGCTACAAGATTATTTGCGAAGCATTCAATAATTTTAATATAAAATGCAAAATCCAGACGTAATACTTATAGGAGCAGGAATAATGTCTGCAACTTTAGGAATTTTCTTGAAAGAACTAAATCCTGAAATAAAAATCGATATTTACGAACGATTAGACCAACCAGCACTCGAAAGTTCAGATGCTTGGAACAATGCTGGAACCGGACATTCGGCATTTTGCGAACTAAATTACACACCCGAAATTGATGGAAAAATCGATTCGAAAAAAGCAGTTAAAATTGCCGAAAGTTACGAACAAACAAGACAATTTTGGAGTTATTTGGTTGAAAAAAATATTGTTACATCGCCAGAAAATTTCATTCATTCAATTCCACATTTAAGTTTTGTTTGGGGCGACGAAAATGTAAATTATCTTAAAAAGCGTTTCGAAGTTTTGAGTCAAAATCAGATTTTTGAAGAAATGAAATTCAGCGAAGACTTTGAATTCTTAAAAGATTTAATGCCACTAGTTATGAATGGTCGCAATAAATCCGAAAATGTTGCAGGAACATTTATGGAATATGGAACTGATGTCAATTTTGGAACTTTAACCGAATCTATGATTTGTTATTTGTCAAAACAAGATGGTGTTGAAGTACATTATAATTGTGAAGTTAAAAAAATTAGAAAAAAAGAAGACCAATCGTGGCGACTGAAAATCAAGAATTTAATTAACGATGAAATCATTAGAACCAATACCAAATTTGTATTTATTGGTGCTGGTGGCGGAT
>JAYVBR010000596.1:0-11365 GCA_043750395.1 Bacteroidota bacterium
TTATTGAATTCAGAAATTTCCTGAAAATTTCTCGCAATTCGATTACAAGCATAAGCAGTTAAAGTATCGTTTTGAATTAATTCAGAATGGTACAAGGTCGTTCGAAGTATTTTTAAAGAATTTTCAAAATCTGCTTCTTTAAAATACTTGTACCCTTTCTTTAGCAAAGAATCAATTTCGTTTATAGAAAGCCTTTTTTCTTGAGAAAAACTGTTGCTCACAAAAGTCAAGAAAAATAATAAAAAGTAAAAAAATTTGAATTTGTACATAAAAAAACTGTTAATTCAAATATAGTAATTGTATTTGAATTAAATCTAAAAATTATTAATAAATTTTTAGCCTTTTTTTTAAATTAATTCTATAATTTTATGTTAATTTGATTGGCAATTATTTCAAATAATTTGCTTGGCTCAAAAGGTTTGATTAAAATATCATTAATACCGAAAGATTTAGATTTATCTAAAATTTCATTTTTCGAAAAAGCCGTCAAGGCAATTATTGGAGTTTTAATAGCCATTTCTCTAATTTTTTTAGAAGTCTCAAATCCATTTATTAATGGCATGTTGATATCCATTAAAATAATATCAAATTCTTTTTTAGACAAAATCTCAATAGCTTCGAATCCGTTTTCGGCAATTGTACAAGTCGAATTGCTTTTTTCTATAATTTTCTGAGTTACAATTTGGTTGATTTTATTATCTTCTACCACCAAAACTTTCAGATTCAAATTTTTATACAAATCATTATTTTGATTTAAACTTTCAATATTTTCTATATTTTCATCGAATGCTATTGTAAACTCAAATTTGGTTCCTTCGTTTAATTTACTTTTCAAATGAATTTCGGAATCGAACAATTTTATCAATCTTTTTACTATCGATAATCCCAAACCAGTTCCTTGATAATCTTCATTGTTTTTGCCAACTTGCACAAATTTTTGGAAAATTTTTATTTGATCTACCTCGTCAATTCCAATTCCTGTATCTATAATTTCAAAAATTATAAAATAATTTTTATTTTCTATTTTAGATATTAAAATATTCAAATTGATTGTTCCGTTTTTTGTAAATTTCAGAGCATTGCTTAACAAATTCATTAAAATTTGTGACAAACGCAGTTTATCTCCAATTAAAGAATTTGGGATTTTCGAATCGAAATTCAAATTAAAAACGTTGTTATTGCTTTCAATTAAATAAGTTAACGAGTTTTTTATCAAATGAATTTCATCAAACAAATTAAAAGGATTGTTGACTAATTTGGTTTTGTTTTCGTCAATTTTGTTAATGTGTAAAATGTCATTTACCAACGACAGTAAGTAATTTGCAGAAAATTCAAGCGATTTTAAATGCGAACTTGACTTTAATTCTTTGTGTTCGTCTTTCAATAAATTTGTGATTCCGATGACTCCATAAAGCGGCGTTCGCAATTCGTGGCTTATAGTTGAGACAAATTGTGATTTTAATTTAGACGATTCTAAAGCTTTTTTATTGGCCAATTCAAGTTCTTTATTTTTGGCTATTAACAACAAATTATTTTCTTTTTTAAGCTTATTATTTCTTAAAGAATAATACAATAATGACAACAATACAGATACAATTATTAAAAAAAGCACAATAATTATTCTTGAATAATAGATTTTTTGAGCCTGTTTTTCATAAGCCAGTTCTATTTTATCAAGTTGAATTTCGTTGGCGTCAAGTTCAATTTGTACAGCTTGATTGTCGAAATTTTTAGATTTTTCATCAGAAAAGATATTTTCTGACAACTGTTTGGATTTTTTTTCAAATTGAATGTATTTATCAATAGTGCCATTTTTTTTATAATGTTTTGATAAATTAGAATAAATGCTTACTAAATAAGAATTCAATTCATTTTTTTTTCCTATTTCGATTGCTTTTAGAAAATAATTTTCAGCTTCAATTGAATTATTTAATTTGTTACTATTGTATAAACCTAATAATTCAATTAAAATTAATTTAGATTCTTCGTCATTGTTGCTCAAAATATAATCTTGAATCTCGTTTACATAAACAATACCTGATTGATAATCATTTAGCGTAAAATATGCTGAAGCGATATTCAATTTTGTAAAGTTTATTTGAACTGTGTCTTTAGTTTTTTCGGCAAGAAACAACGATTTTTTATAAAAATCTAAACCTTTTTGTGGATTGTTTTCATCAAAATAATAAAAACTTCCGAGATTACCATAAACCCAATTTTTAAGTATATCATCGTTGGTTTTTTCAGCGTGAAAAAGTGCTTTTTTATAAAATTCTTTGGCTCGTTTGGCATTCGAAAATTCATTATAAATTACTCCAATTGAATTGTAGGAATGAGCAATTAAAAAATCATCATCGAGTTTCAATGATTCAATCAATGCCAATTGAGACAATTTTAATGCGTTTTCATAATTTCCTGATTGAAAATTTATACTTGCATCGCCAATTTGTTTTTCAATAGCTTTTTTTTGAATATCTAATGTTTGAGAAAACCCAAAATTCGATAACGAAAATACTAATATGAATAAATAATTTTTCACTTGTAGTAGTAGCATTAATAAAAAACCCCAACATAAATTGTTGGGGTTTTTAAAATTATCTGATTAATTTTTTGTATTTTAAACGCTTTGGTGTTAAATCGCCACCTAATCGTTTTTTCTTGTTTTCTTCATATTCAGAAAAACCGCCTTCGAAATAATAAACTTCCGAATCGCCTTCGAATGCTAGAATATGTGTGCAAATTCTATCTAAAAACCATCTGTCGTGAGAAATAACAACCGCACAACCAGCAAAATTTTCTAAACCTTCTTCTAATGCTCTTAACGTATTAATATCTAAATCATTAGTTGGTTCATCTAAAAGTAAAACATTACCTTCTTCTTTTAAAGTCATTGCAAGATGTAAGCGGTTTCTTTCTCCGCCCGAAAGCATTGAAACTTTTTTGTTTTGTTCGCCACCACCGAAATTAAATCTTGACAAGTAAGCTCTAGAATTGACTTGCTTCCCTCCCATCATTATCATTTCTTGACCATCGGCAAAATTTTCCCAAATAGATTTTTCTGGATTTATATTAGAATGCGCTTGGTCAACATAAGCAACTTTTACGGTTTCTCCCATTGTGAAAGAACCAGAATCGGTTTCTTGTTCGCCCATTATCATTCTAAAAATTGTCGATTTACCTGCACCGTTTGGTCCAATTATTCCAACAATTCCTGCTTGTGGCAACGTAAAATTTAGATTATCATATAACAATTTATCTCCAAATGCTTTGGCAACATTTTTAGCTTCAATGACATTGGTTCCTAAACGTGGTCCATTTGGAATGTATATTTCTAATTTTTCGTCTAATTGTTTTTGATCTTCATTTAATAATTTATCATAATTCTGTAAACGTGCTTTTTGCTTAGTTTGACGACCTTTTGCTCCTTGACGTACCCATTCTAACTCGCGTTCTAATGTTTTGCGACGTTTAGATGCCACTTTTTCTTCACCAGCCATTCTGGTTGATTTTTGGTCTAGCCACGAAGAATAATTTCCTTTCCAAGGTATACCTTCGCCACGATCTAATTCCAAAATCCAACCTGCCACATTGTCTAAGAAATAACGGTCGTGCGTTACAGCAATTACTGTTCCTGCATATTGCGCCAAATGTTGTTCAAGCCATAAAACCGACTCAGCATCAAGGTGATTCGTAGGTTCATCGAGCAATAAAACATCTGGTTGTTGCAATAATAAACGGCATAAAGCCACACGACGGCGTTCTCCACCAGATAAGTTTTTGATTGGCGTATCGCCTTCTGGTGTTCGAAGTGCATCCATTGCAATTTCGAGTTTGGTATCGATTTCCCAAGCGCCAAGCGCATCGATTTTATCTTGCAATTCGGCTTGACGGTTCATCAATTTGTCCATTTTATCGGCATCAGAATAGTTTTCTTCAAGACCAAATAAATCGTTTATTTTATTGTATTCGTCAAGAACTTTCATTGTTTCTGCAACGCCTTCACGAACAATTTCGATTACGGTTTTGTTATCATCAAGAATTGGTTCTTGCTCTAAATAGCCAACCGTATAGCCTGGTTGAAAAACCACATCGCCTTGATAATTTTTATCAACTCCTGCAATAATTTTCAATAATGATGATTTTCCTGAACCATTTAACCCTAAAATTCCAATTTTCGCTCCGTAAAAGAAACTTAAATAGATGTTTTTAAGTACTGGTTTGTCTGCACCAGGATAGGTTTTACTCAATTTTTGCATTGAGAATATTACTTTTTTATCGTCTGACATTTGAAATTAGATTTTAGATATTAGAAATGAGATTTATGAAATGTAATTTGTGATTTAGACTTTAAATAATTTAATATTATCTAAAGTCTTCCTTTTAATGAATTAAAAACCCAAGCAATTGCAAAAAACCCAATTCCCACGGTTACAAATCCCCAGCCAGCTACATCGGCGTAGCGGTAAGCTCCGAGACCTATTAATATAATTCCCATTAGTACCATTAATAAAGTTGCCCAACCTAGAACTGTGTTTTTATTAGTTGCCATAATTTTTTTTTAGGAGTACAAATATCGTAAATTAAAATCAAAATTTAATTAAAAATTTTTATCAACATTTCTTTATATAAATCATTCAATGGTAAAGCATTAGCTCCAACTCCTTTACTTTTAACATCGGTTTCTCGAAGTGAGTTAATAATTTGACTGACTTTTTTCATTGGATAATTTTTTAAAGCCACGTCATAATCTTTCAAGAAAAATGGATTTACGCCTAATACTTTGGCAACATTGGCCGGATTTCTATCTTTTAAACCGTGGTATTTCAAAACTTGAATAAAAAACGAAAATATTAATCCAACCACCATAACAATATTATTATCTTTAGGATTTTCAGAAAAATATTGAACAATTTGATATGATTTCAGTTGGTTGCGTTCACCAAGTGCTTTTCTGAGCTCAAAAACATTAAAATCTTTGCTAAAACCAATGTTTTCTTCTATATGTTTGGCTGTAAAAGTGCTTCCTTTAGGCAGAATTATTTGCAATTTTTCGAGTTCATTATTAATTTTGCTTAAATCGGTTCCTAAAAATTCGACTAACATTGCATTGGCTTTTGGCTCGATTTCGTATCCTTTTGGTTTTAGAACTCTGGTTATCCATTGTCCAACTTGATTTTCGTATAATTTTTTAGATTCATAAACCAAACCCGTTTTTACAATATTTTTTAATGCTTTTTTTCGTTTATCTAATGTTTTATATTTGTAACAAAAAACCAAAACTGTTGTTGGCATTGGATTTTCGGCATATTTCTCGATTTGCTCGATAGTTCTTGATAAATCCTGAGCCTCTTTAACAATAATTACTTGTTTTTCGGACATCATCGGATAACGTTTGGCAGCTGAAACTATGTCTTCTATCGAAACATCTCGACCATAAAGCACGGTTTGATTAAAACCTTTTTCGTCTTCTGTCAACACATTATCTTCAATATAATCTGATAATTTATCAATATAATAAGGCTCTTCGCCCATCAAAAAATAAATTGGTTTGATGTTTCCAGCTTTTATGTCGTTTACAATTTTGAGTATTTCGTCCATTTTTTTATTTCAAGTTTCAAGTCTCAAGTTTTAAGTTTTAGAAATACAAACTTGAAACCAGAAACTTGAAACAAATTAACTATTTTTGTAAAATGCAAAAATTAAATTTTCCAGATTATCAATTTCGTTTCAAAAATAGTAAAAATAAAATTGCTATTTTCGATGAAATCAGGAAAAAATTTATAATTCTTACGCCCGAAGAATGGGTTAGACAAAATGTAGTTCGTTATTTATTAGAAGAAAAAAAGTACCCAAAATCGTTAATTAATGTTGAAAAAACACTGAAAATTAACGGATTAACAAAAAGATATGATGTTGTAATTTTTAATAATGATGGTTCAATTAATGTTTTAATTGAATGTAAATCGACCGATATAAAAATCTCACAAACTGTTTTTGATCAAATTGCTCGATATAATATGACATTGAAAGCTAATTATTTAATGGTAACTAATGGACTAAATCATTACTTTTGTAAAATAGATTTTGAGAACGAAAAATATTCATTTCTTGAAAGTTTACCTAATTATTGAATAAAAAAATGAAAAAAATCATATTTATACTAGCTATTATTTCATTGGTTTCCTGCAAAGATAAGAATGAAAATACCGAATTAGAAATTCCTGCTATTGAAAGTCAAATTGATTCATTGGTAGTAATTCACGAAATTAAAAATACTAAATTTAATCAAACAATAGAAAGTTTAATACACGATCAAACTGAAATATCAATCTATCTCGAATCTGCCAAGAATATTAATTTCAATAATAATTATGAAGTTTATCGCGAAGGTAGAGAAAGAAAAATTATAGAATTAAATAAACTTGAAGACAATTTGTTAGAAAATTACATCACTTATTATGACAATAAGCTAGAAAAATATGTTTTACCTGATTCTGTCAAAATTAAAAGTAAACTATGCGAAAAAGCTAATTTAGAATTTTGGGGTGTTGGCGAAGGTTTTACTGAATTAAGAACCCAACCTAATTTTTATTACAATGTTTTTAAAAATTATGTGACAAAAGATTATTCAGATTTTTTATTGCTAGAAGCTAAAGATAATTCGGTTTTATATTCAGCTGATGCTGGAATTAGTATTACTTTCGAAGAAGTTTCGGAAAGGGTTTTATATTGGGAAAACTATTTAAACAAATATCCAAAAAGTAAATTATTTGAAAAAGCTAGAGAAGATTTTATAAATTATTGTACCAATTATTTATTTGGAATGGACAATACGCCAACTTTTGAATATAGTAATAATGAAATATATCCAGAAAATCAATTAGAGTTTGACAGATTTATTTCAAAAAATCCTAAATCTAAATTGGCAGCATTAGTAAATTTATTAATGACAAATATTAAAAAAATGAATGCCGATGAATTAAGGAAAATGCTAAATGATAAATGTTCAAAATTATATAATCCTAAATAATTGCAAACTAAATCATTAAAAATCGCTGTTGTAATTCTAAATTGGAATGGGCAAAAATTACTTGATCAATTTTTGCCATCGGTTGTAAAATTTTCGCAAGAAGCTAATGTTTATGTTGCCGATAACGCATCAACAGACGACTCGATTTTATATTTGAAAAATCATTTTCCTAATGTTCAAATCATACAAAACATTAAAAATTTTGGATTTGCAAAAGGTTACAACGAAGCTCTAAAAAACATTAAAGCCGATATTTTTGCACTTGTCAATTCAGATATTGAAGTAACCGAAAATTGGCTTCAACCGATTATTGACACTTTCGTAAATGAACCCAAAACAGTAATAATTCAACCAAAAATTCTAGATTATAAAAATAAACAATATTTTGAATATGCTGGCGCAGCTGGAGGATTTATTGATAAATTTGGTTATCCTTTTTGTCGTGGTCGCATTTTTGAAACTTTAGAAAAAGACGAAAATCAATATAATGATGATTGTGAAATATTTTGGGCTTCTGGCGCATGCTTTTTTATAAGAAGTAATGTTTTTAATGATTTAAAAGGTTTTGACGAAGATTTTTTTGCACATCAAGAAGAAATTGATTTATGTTGGCGTGCAAAAAATAAAAGTCATATTGTCAAATACAATTCAAAATCAGTTGTTTATCACGTTGGTGGTGCAACATTAAAAGCTGGAAATCCTCAAAAAACATTCTTGAATTTTAGAAATTCATTATTAATGTTGACTAAAAATTTACCAAAATCAAGCTTGATTCCAATTTTGTTTATTCGAATGATTTTAGACGGAATTGCTGGAATTAAATTTTTAATGAACGGAAAGTTGAAACATTTTATTGCAATTTTGAAAGCGCATTTCTCTTTTTATTACTTATTTTTGCGTAACTATAAAAAAAGAGAAAAAAATCAAACATCTGAATACTATAAACTAAAAAGTATCGTTTTTACCTATTATATAAAGAATGGCAAGGTTTTTGGTCAACTAAAAAAATTAACAAATAAACAAACAAACTACTAAAATGAAAAAATTAATTATTTGTCTATCAGCTTTGACTTTGATGACATCTTGTGTTTCAAAGAAAAAATTCCTTGAGGCAGAAGCTAAGAATAAAGAGATTCAAGATTTATTGAATTCTGCAACTGTAAAATTAAATTCTTGTTTAGAAGAAAAATCAGGAATGAGCGCAAGTTTAGCAGCTTTGAGAGATCAAAATGAAAATTTAAAATCTACAAATACCAACTTGATTTTAACTTCTAAAGATATGACTGTTTTGTCAACCAAAGGTGCTCAAAACATCGAGAAAGCATTGGAAACTATCAAAGAAAAAGATTTGAAAATTTCTAGAATGCAAGATGCATTGACTAAAAAAGATTCGGTTACATTAGCATTGGTTACAAGCATAAAGAGTTCAGTAGGAATTTCTGATCCAGATATCGAAGTAAACGTTGAAAAAGGAGTTGTTTTTATATCTATCGCTGATAAATTAATGTTCAAATCAGGAAGTTACATCGTTTCTGATCGTGCAAAAGAAGTTTTGGCAAAAGTTGCAAAAATTGTGAACGACAAACCAACATTCGAATGTATGGTCGAAGGTCATACTGATAATGTACCTTTTACTGGTAATGCAATTTTAATTGACAATTGGGATTTATCTGTTAAACGTTCAACGGCAATTGTTAGAGTTTTAACCAAAGAACTAAAAGTGAATCCTGCTCAATTAATTTCAGCTGGACGAGGAGAATTTATTCCGTTAAATGATAATTCAACAGCCGATTTAAGATCTGCAAACCGCAGAACCAGAATTGTAATTCTTCCTAAAATTGATGAATTCTACGAAATGATAGAAAAAGAAATGAAGAAACCAGTTAAGTAATATTTCAGGTTTTAGGTTTCAAAAAAAATCCAATTTCGCTAGAAATTGGATTTTTTTTATTTTAAAATTTTACATTGAAAAATTCAGAATTAAAAATTATTCGACAACCTGAAATTTAGTTCGTTTACTGCCTTCATACATTTCATATTTTACTAATCTGGCTTCTAAACTTGCGTTAAAAAGTTTGATTTTTCTTGATGGTTTTAATCCAACAAATTTCAAAGCTTCTAGATTTGCGGTTATAAACCAAGCATTAGTATTTGGATAATTTTTCTTTAAAGTATCGCCAATATTTTTGTAGAAATCTTCCATTTGAATATTCAAACGCTCGTCATATGGCGGGTTGAAAACTATGTGTAACTTGCCTTCGTTGTTTTTTTCTGAATCAAAAAAGTTATTTTCTTCAATAGAAATATATTCGTCAAGATTGGCATTTTTAATATTTTCTTTGGCTTTTTGAACGGCACTTGGTGCTTTATCAAAACCTTTTATTGTATAATGAAATTCACGTACTTTTTTGAGTAAACTATTTGTAATGTTGTCAAAAAGTTCATTGTCCCAATCGTTCCATTTTTCGAAAGCAAATTCTTTTCGGTTTATGTTTGCTGGAATATTACAAGCAATCATTGCTGCTTCGGCAAGAAAAGTTCCCGAACCACACATTGGATCTAGAAAATCGGTTTGACCGTCCCAACCAGAAAGAATTAAAACTCCAGCCGCCAAAACTTCGTTAATCGGAGCCAAATTGGTTGCCAAACGATAACCTCGCTGGTGCAAAGAATTACCAGAAGTATCAAGCGCAACCGAAACATTTTCTTTATCAATATGAACGTTTATTCTTAAATCTGGATGAATTTTCTCTATGCTTGGTCGTTGCCCAGTTCGTTCCCGAAATTGGTCAACAATTGCATCTTTACACTTTTGAGAAACAAATTCTGAATGGTTAAAATGATCAGAATGCACCGTTGCATCAATTACAAATGTTTGATTTGCGTTTAGAAATTTGCTCCAATTTACCCCCGAAATTCCTTTGTAAAGTGCTTTTTCGTCTTTGGCTTTGAAGAAATAAATAGGTTTAAGAATTTTTAAAGCAGTTCGCAAACTCAAATTGGCTTTGTACATAAAACCTTTATCGCCTTTAAAACTGACCATTCGAACGCCTTGCTCAACATCTTGTGCACCAAGGTTTTTTAATTCATTTGCCAATATCTCTTCAAAACCAAAAAATGTTTTCGCAATCATTCTAAAATTATCTTCCATAGCCCCTTAGCCCCCAATAGAGGAATTAAAATCTTTGTAATTAATGAATCAGTATGTAATTTTTAGCAAAAATAGTCTAAATTTGCGTTTTAAATCGTTTTCAAATAATAATAAATGTCAGATTCTTCAAAACTTGAAACTTTAAAATTGAAATCCGAAACTAATAATTGGTTTTCAAGCTGGTTCGATTCTCCTTATTATCACATATTATATAAGGAAAGAAATTTTCGTGAGGCTCAAATCTTTATGGATAATTTGACCTTTTATCTTAATATGGACGAAGGCTCCAAAGTTTTGGATTTAGCTTGTGGAAAAGGTAGGCAATCAATTTATTTAAATCAGCTTGGTTATGACGTTTTAGGTGTCGATTTATCAGAAAAGAGTATAGCAATTGCTAGTAAAAATGCAAACGATACTTTGCATTTTAAGGTTGCCGATATGCGAGAACCATTCGAAGAAAAATATGATGCAATTTTGAATATGTTCACAAGTTTTGGCTATTTCGAAAACGACGAAGACAATTTAAAAACATTAATTTCAATAAAAGAAAGCCTTTCGGAATATGGGTTTGGCGTTATTGATTTTATGAATGTTAATAATGTAATACCAAATTTGGTCGCTGAAGAAGTTAAAATTGTTGACGAAATAGAGTTTCATATAAAACGATATCATTCAGACGGTTACATATTCAAAGAAATTGATTTTGTTGTCAATGACGAAAAATTTCATTTCACCGAAAAAGTTCGTGCGTTCACATTACAAGATTTTCAAACCTTGATGGACGAAGCTGGAATTGATTTATTAGATACTTTTGGAGATTACAAACTCAAAAAATTTCATAAATTAGATAGTGAACGTTTAATAATGATTTTTAAATAATGAATTATTTTTTGCCATTAATTTCCGTTTTATTAGGCTACGGCATTGCATTTTTCTTGCAACCAAAAAACAAAACCAATCTCAAATTATTGTTGGCTTTTAGTGGTTCTTTTTTGCTATCTATAACTGTTATCCACTTATTGCCAGAAGTTTATGAATCTAAAGTTAAAAATTTAGGTTTGTTTATAATGTTTGGAATATTATTTCAAATTATTCTTGAATTTTTCTCGCAAGGCGCAGAACACGGACACGTTCACGGACACGAAAAAATGATTCAAATTCCTTGGTTGTTGTTCATTTCGCTT
>JAYVBR010000597.1:0-4894 GCA_043750395.1 Bacteroidota bacterium
TTTAGTTATGGAAATTTCGTCAATAAAATTAGAGAATTTCGAAAGAAAAAAGGTTAATCGCACGAAACTATGGCTCATGAGCTCAATATGAGCCAACCAGCTTACTCAAAAATCGAGAAAAACGAGACCAAATTTTCTGTCGAACGACTTTTTGAAATCGCAAATATTCTAGAAACTCCTGTCGAGAAGTTTTTAGAAATTAACCCTAATAATGTTTACAATCAAGATTTAAAGGATAATGCAGTTGGTCATCAAGAAGTGCAAACAATTTATCAAGACAACAAAGAAAAGTCAGAAAAAATAGAAATTTTGTATGAAGCCAGACTAAAAGACAAAGATTTAATGATTGCTCAATTGCAAAAAATTATTGATAGGCTGGGTTAGTTTTTTGTAAATTTTAAAACATATAATATAAGCCATATAAGTTCTGTCAACCTAAATAAACTAATGAAAATTAAAATCTAATATTACTTACAGTTTATTTTTTTTAGAAAAATATAAGACAAGTAAGTTTAGTTAAACTTCGTAAAATTAAAATCTTGTTTGACTTATATGTTTAGTTTTTATCTCTGTAGCTTTTGTTTTTGATTTATTTTTTAAGAATGTATATGTATAAATTCTAGCTAGATTTTTATTTGTTTTTCAAAACTTGTAAAAATCAGTTTTTAAGTAGTTATTTGTATTTTTAAATTTTATTCTAGAATGAAAAAAATATACCTAAATATATTCTTAATTATTTCGAGTTTGTTTGCAAATGCTCAAATTGCAAATAATTTGGGTGAAATTTTCCCTAAATTTGATAATTGCAAAAATCAATTAGGCAAAGATTTAGAAAATTGTTTCAATTCTAATGTTCAAGATTTTGTTTTTAGTAATTTCAAGATTCCAGAAAGTTTATCGGCATACAAAGGAACTGTAATTGTGCTTTTTGAAGTTATAGAAACTGGAAAATTCAAAACAATATATATAGATTCTAGCGAAATAGAGTTAAAAGCCGAAAGTCAACGTGTTTTTGATTCGATGCCAATAATTGCTCCACCAACTTTTAACGGCAAACCAACCTATGTTAAATACACAATAAAAATTTCAATTCCATTGAAATCTTCTGCACAAATTGCAAAAGAAAGTCGCGAAGAAAAAGTCAAATACGAATCAAGTCAAGCTTATAAACGCAATAAAGAATTAACCGAATTTGACAGTATTGTTTACAAAAAATTCAACAATCCTCAATTCGAAAGTCATTTAAATGTATTGTTTTCTCATTCGCTTTATGCACAATTTGACGCAGCATTAAATCAAGTTGGAAGCAACAATCATACTGGTTCAAAACCTTTTTCTTATGCTGAAGTTGCCAAATATTATGATTTTAATATTATCAATAAAAAAAACACTAAAACTGCTAAAACTTGGTTCACAAAAAAATTATGGAATGAAAATATGGTCGAAATTCAAGGTGAAAATTATTGGTTTACTTTCAATCCGATTTATGATTTGCAACTTGGCAAAAGTTTTTCAAAAAATTCAAATTCGACTTTTATCAATACGCGAGCAATTCAATTTCAGGGCGGATTAGGAAAACAAATTAATTTTTCGACGACAATTTTCGAAAGTCAAGGCAGTTTTGCAAGTTATTATAACGAATATGCATATTCAATTAGACCAAATTCAACAGTTCCTGCTCTACCAAATGTACCAACTGGCGATCCTGCAATTATTCCAGGAATTGGAATCGCCAAAGAATTTAATCAAACTAAATATGATTTTCCATCTGCCGAAGCCAATTTGACATTTACGCCAAACCAATTTTTTAGTATGCAATTGGGTTATGGGCGCAATTTTATAGGCGATGGTTATCGATCTTTATTACAAAGCGATGGCACAAGTCCTTATCCGTTTTTTAAATTGAACACCAGTTTTTGGAAAATAAAATATACCAATACTTATATGTTCCTCAAAGATGTTCGGGCAGATGCAACGCTCGAAAAAACCTATTCAACCAAATATATTGCCAATCATTACCTGAGCTGGAATTTGTCTAAACGAATGAATATTGGGTTGTTTGAATCGGTTATTTGGTCAAATACTAATAGCCGTGGTTTTGATGTAAATTTTTTGAATCCGATTATTTTTTATAGAACTGTCGAGTTTGCATCGTCAGCAAGAACCGGAAATGCAGTGCTCGGACTTACAGGAAAATACAAATTTAACAACCAAATTAATTGTTATGGACAATTTATATTAGATGAATTTTCGTTAGAAGATGTAAATAATGTGTCAGGAAGTTGGAAAAATAAATTTGGCTATCAAGTAGGAGCGAAGTATTACAATGCTTTTAATATCAATAATTTGCACTTGCAGTTAGAGTTTAATTATGTTCGACCGTATGTATATTCTCATTTAAGTGCATCGACTAATTATGGTCACAATAATCAAAATTTGGGTCACCAATGGGGCGGCAATTTTCAAGAATTAATTTTGATTTCGAGGTACATTAAAGGGCGTTATTTTGCGGATGCTAAATTAACTTTTGCCAAACGTGGACTTGATTTTGACCCAACAATTGACAATAACAATTACGGTAGCAATATTTATAGAAGTTATAACGAAACCAGACCTTTCGACAAAAACGTAGTTGTTGGACAAGGCAACAAAACTAATGTTTTTATAGCCGATATTCAAGCTGGATATTTAATAAACCCAAATTGTAATCTCAAACTTTTTGGAAGTTTTATTTACCGAAGTTTTAACCCATTGCAAAACACGCCAACATTAACCAAAGAAAATACCAGTTGGTTTTCGTTAGGAATTCGAAGTGATGTTTTTAATTGGTATTTTGATTATTAGAAATAAAAAAGGCTGTCAATTTCTGACAGCCCTTTAATATTTTGAATTATAAATAAAGTTATAATTTACAAACATTTTTTAAGTTAGACTAAACCTGAAATTTTCCATTAGATATAGTATAAACCAATTCATTGGTAAAAATATCATAAACATTCATAGAGAAAATACCTTTAGTTTGAACACTTGAATTAATTTTATTTCTTTCTGTTAAAGTAAAACTTCCAATACATTTATATTTTTGCCATTCTTGAGGCAGTTTTGGACCAACTGTTATATAATTATCCGCTCGAATTATACCTATATATTTATCAAATGTTATTTTATTAGAAACCGTATTTTCATTGAATTGATAAGTTTGTAATGGTAAATTGTCAAATTTTTCTGGGCTTGATAATTCAAAACTAAAACCGTCTTCAGAAAAACTTAATAAATCACTTTTTGCATCATTGACAATTTTACTGTAATTTACATTTTCTTTGTAACTATAACCATTAATCGTCGCGCCCATTTCTAGAAACCAGTCAACACCACAACCAGCATCTTTAATATTAATACAATCAATCTTTCCTTTAAGTTGAACAGTGTCCGAATTTTTTCTAGAGTTCATTAAATATCCATCAAACTCAAAATAAACCGATTTGGTTATTTCATTGAATCTAAAGTTTTTTATCTGAAAAGTGCTAATTGGTTTAAATGCTGCCGCTTTATAGGTTTTGCCAGAACTATTTGCACTTCCATACGTTTGATATTCAATAGATTTAAAAACTCCTTCTTTTGTTAAATGCATTGTTGTAATATTTTGATAACTAAAAAAATTTACAAAAATTGATGTGCAAGACGTATTTATTGATAATGGACCTTGGTTTGAGAGATTATCTTTATTTGATAATACCGCTGAACCATTAACTGAAACTTCAAATTTATTATTGATTATTTCTTCAGGTTCTTCTTTTGAGCATGATGAAATCGTTAAAAAAATTAATACACTAAAACATTTTATAAAATTATTTTTCATAATCTACATTATTAAAATTTCAGAGATAAATTTATTAATTTATCTCTGAAATAAAATTAGTTATTGCACTTTTTGAGGTATAAAATCTATTTCGAACAAGCCACTGTTGTATTTTCTAGTGGTAACTCCAGTTGCTGATTGATTTATAATAATTTTATCAGCAAAATTGATGATAACACTGCCAAGAGGGTCACTGCCTAAAGTGTATTGAGTTGAAGTTTCTTTTATTTCGTTTGATTCAATTGATGCACCAAATTTTAGACCAATTTTTACAAGAAAATCATAGACGGGACTTATACTGAAATTTGCTGCATATTTTACATTATCAGTATATTTTGAATTTATAAGTTGTGTCGTATCAACTTCATCAATTGATAATCTTATTTTTGATGCATATTGGTACAAGTCCCAATTAAATAGCGGCACTCGAACATCAACTTTTTTATTTACGGCACCTGTCAATTCATAATATTTGAAAAGTCCAATTTGTTTTGGGGTATAATACAAATCGAATAATTTCGTAGGCATAATTGAAAAATTAGTGTAAAATGCGGTTCCTAAACCACCTTTATCATTAAAAACACATTCTAATCTTAAAACGAAAAAACCCATAGTCCAATGGCTTGCAGTTACATCAGTAATGTACTGATAAGCAAGTGGATCAGGAATATCAGGTAATTGCGAATTCGTTAAATACATATAATTAAACAAAGGATTTGGATCTGACATTCTAAAAGAAGTTATATGTTCTTGAAAATCATAACTAAATGGTCCATTTGGACTAGTTGGTGTAATGTTGTAATAAATATAATCTCTCTGCCAACCTGCAAGATTTGGATATTGGTTAAAGATTGTATAGGCATCATATAATTTTTGGTCAACATTAGCTGGTAGCGGAGTTGGTGGCGGTGGATTTTGCAAAACAACATCTGGATTACCAGATTTATTGGCATTAAAATTATTATCTATATACCTAAATCTTATCCCGTCTGGTGTTACAATTTCATCAGTTTTGTATGAATCGTAATCTTTGTT
>JAYVBR010000598.1:0-4887 GCA_043750395.1 Bacteroidota bacterium
GAAGAGCTTTCTATAATTGAAACAAATATATGAAAATTAAACCAAAATAAATTTGGATTTCAAGATAGTACCTATTTTAAACTTATAAATGGTATTATAATAATGTTGGTATTTCAAACTCTTTATTTCATTGAAATAAAACTTCTATTTGTCATTTCGACGATAGGAGAAATTACATAAATCGAGCAACTAATAAGATTTCTCCTATCGTCGAACCCAAGCCTGACACGAGCCTGAAAAGTGCGAACTAGCAAAGCAATGACAAATGAATAACCAAATTATGAAATCCACAACTTTCTACAACATAACCTTATTATTTAACTATTAATTTTTTTACAACAATTTTATTTTCACAAACAACTTTGACTAAATAAATGCCAGAGGCTAAATTAAAATTTAATTTATCATTAGAATTATATGTATTTTTAAAAACTTTTTCTCCAAATGAATTAAAAATTTCGATATTGGATTCTTTTAACAAACCATCAATGGATATAAAATTGGTTGCCGGATTTGGATACATTTTAACTTGTAAATTAAGATTATTATCTAAAATCGAAAGCGAATTTGACCACGGTTGCCCTATATTATTTCCAAAAACATAACTTGCTAAATTTGGCATATCAATAAATGGGTTTCTATTTTTTTGCCAATTATAAATAATGTTATTTCTGTTCATTTCGAAATCATCTGCTGGATCTAAATTATTCCAAGTCAGTAAAGTAGCTAAATCTCCAATAAATCCATCTGGACTTTCGGCTGGATAACCGTTAACAACATTCAAGTTATTATATCTAACAGCCATATAAAAAATTGCTCTAGCAACATCGCCTTTCCAAGTTCCTTGGTTTGCCGCTGGCCCTGAATAATCTGCCGAACCATAATTACGGTTGTTTCGCAAGCTGTTTTCTGGGCCATCTTCTGCTCTCAAATGATGTGCATCTGTACCACCAGCTTCAATATCATTAGCATCGGTTGAAGTAAAAATATTTATTCCGTCAGGAAAAACATTCGAATCTAAATTAAATCCACCTCGTGACTGCGGATAAATGTGTTCACGATTCCAAAAACCAATGTTGCTTGAACCAACTTGTTGGTCTAACTTCGATCGTGATTGCTCTACATACATTAGCCAAACTTGGCTAGAATTGGCGGGATTTTGATCTGCTTCTCGCAATATTGTGTAAACATCTGCATAATTGTGTTCACGAACTATTGACGGATTGGCAATTATATTTTGAATTTCTTGCTTTAAAGCATTTCCAGAAAGTCCATTTAAAGAATCATAATAACCAGTTGGTTTAGTATTAAACACTGTTCCATAAGTAGGATTTGCGGGAGTTCCAAAAGGTAACGTTGTAAAATTGGCGTCCTTAATTCGAATAATTATGTTGTTGTTATTCAAATTATAAATCACATTTGGCGATGTCAATGTCAATTTGACTTCTTCATCTCCTTCATTAATTCCATCATTAAGAATCGAAATTGTTCTTGATGAAGTCGTCGAACCAACTGGAATTGTAACATTTGTAGTTCCAGAAAAATCGTTAGAATTAAAACTTCCGTTGTTTAAAATGAATGATAAAACTAAAGGATTTGCAACAATAGCTTGACTTGACGAACAAGAAATTATTAAATTTTGACCTTCATTCAAAGTTGATGAATTTACAGATGTTGAAACATATATTAGTACAATACCTGTTCCATCATTGTTTACGCCTGGAGTTGGAGTTTTAGCTTCAAATGTTCCGTCAGCTTTTCTTTGCATAGATTCTGCTGGCGCATTTGTATTCATTGCTTCATTTACAAATATTGTCGTACCAAAACTAGACATTAACAAAGTTGGGATTGCTACAAAAGAAAAAGAATAAGCTATTGAATCAATTAAATTTATTGTATTTGCAAGAGTTCCGATAGGAAAATCAGTATCGTTTCCTAAATACAAACCTATTCCATCTGGTCCATTTTGAATAATGTTATTTACAATTATTAATGCAGGAGTGGGCGAAACCAGGGCATTACCTATTAATATATTGCCATTTACATCAGTAATTAAACCATCAAGATCTAACGAAAAATAACTTGCATTTCCTGTTCCAGCCGAATTTCCATTAAAAAAAACCAAAACATATCCATTTAATGAAAAATTTGGAGTTGAAGATTTTAATTCTATAAATTCTTTGTTATCAGTTCCAACTACATCTGCATCTACTTCATTAATAACAACTTGACTAAAAATTGAACTTGTAAATAATGCTAATATAATATGGAAAAACTTTTTCATTGCGAATTTAGTAGGTTGATTTGCAAATATAAACTTTTTCTGAATTATATTTTTTAAATTTAAGTTAAGTTAAATTCATATTAAAAATAAAAAACTAAATTGCGAGTCTTTAAACAAACCTAAAATCTAAAGTTGAAAACAATTAAAGTTTTATTTATTTTATTTTATTCTATGAATTTATTTTCGCAACATTCTATAAATATGAATGTTGTTTTAGATAATGAAAATAAAATTTTAACTGTAAATCAAGAAATTACTTATTTCAATCAATCAACAGATACTTTAAATTCTATTATATTTAATGATTGGAACAATGCTTATTCTGATAAAAATTCATTGTTAGGCAAAAGATTCTCAGACGAATTTATTCGAAGTTTTCATATTGCTAGCGATTCTGAAAGAGGGAAAACAACAATTTTGAATTTTAAAAATGAAAATCGTTCCAATTTAGTTACCTCAAGATTATTTAATAATATTGATTTACTTCAAGTTGATTTAGAAAATAAATTAATGCCAAACCAGAAAATCACTTTATTTATTGAATACTCAATTAAAATTCCAAACGATAAATTTACAGATTACGGATTTAACGAAAACGGAAATATAACACTAAAAGACTGGTTTTTGGTTCCTGCTAGGTTCGAAAATCACAAATTTACAACAAACAGTAACGCTAATATAGACGATATTTCAAATGCAATTTCGGATTATGAATTAAACATTACTGTTCCTGAAAACTTATCAATCTTTACAGATTTGAATTTAATCGAAAAATCGAATAAAAATTATAAATTTTCTGGCAAAAATAGAAATTCGTTTAGTTTAATTTTTAATAAAAATTTAAACTTCGATAGCTTTAAAACATCAAATATTGAAGTTGTTACAGATTTAAAAAATGATAAAATAGACAATATTCAAAAGACCATAATTATTGATAAAATTGTTAACTATACTAATACAAACATTGGAAAATATCCATTCGAGAAAATTACAATTTCTCAAGTTGATTATGGTCGAAATCCTTTTTATGGATTAAATCAATTGCCTAATTTTTTAAATCCATTTCCTAATGATTTTTTGTACGAATTAAAATTTCTTAAAACTTATTTAAATGTTTATTTGCAAAATACACTTCGTTTGAATCAGAGAAAAGACAATTGGATTTATGATGGTATTCAAATTTATTTTATGATGAAATATATGGACGAATATTATCCAAATGCCAAGATGATGGGCAATATTGCTAAATATAAAATCTTGAAAAGTTTTAATCTTGTAAATTTAGATTTTAATGAACAATACAGCTATTTTTACATGCTAATGGCACGAAAAAATTTAGACCAACCTATTGGCGATTCAAAAGAATCTTTTATAAAATTTAATGAAAAAATCGCAGGAAAATATAGAGCTGGATTAAGCTTGAGGTATCTTGATAATTATTTATCTGATGATAAAGTATCCAAAAGTATTCAAGAGTTTGTAAAACTAAACACCAATATTCAAACTGATGTTAATGACTTTGAAAAAATATTAAAATCTAATTCTAATAAAAATATTGACTGGTTTTTTGACAAAATCATTAATTCTCGTGATTTAGTAGATTTTAAAATTACACATTATTCTAAAACAGAAAGTGATGTAACTTTTACAGTAAAAAACAGGACTCAAACCAATGTTCCGATATCAGTTTATGGCATAAAAAACAAACAAATTGTATTTAAACATTGGCTCGAAAACGTTAAAACAGACAGTACTTTTACTTTTCAGAATGAAAGTGCAGAAAAATTGGTGCTAAATTACAATAATGAAGTTCCCGAATTTAATAATCGTAATAATTGGAAAAAAATTCAAGGATTTTTTCCAAACAATCGACCATTAAAGTTTGTATTGATGAAAGATCTCGAAGAACCAAATTACAATCAGATTCTTTATGTTCCTGCATTTAATTACAATTTATATGATGGAATAACAGTTGGAATGCGTTTTCACAATGGTGCAATTCTAAACAAACCATTCAATTATGACATTCAACCTTTGTACGCAAGTGAGACAAAGTCACTGGTTGGGAGTTTTTCGTTTACAGTAAATCATCAACCAAGACTCGGTAAATTATATAATATTCGGTATGGGTTTTATGGTTCAACTTCGCATTTTGCGCCAAATGCTTCCTATTACAAACTAAATCCGGTTTTGGTATTTAGTTTTCGTGACAAAGATTATCGAAGTAATAAATTTTCGGTATTGACTTTTCGACATATTCTGGTTGGTCGAGAAAAAACTGATTTTGTTTCAGCAACTGCCACAACTGCTGACAATGAAGATTATTCGGTTTTTGACTCGCGATATGGAAGTTCTATAAACGAATTAACAAAAAGAATTAGTTATGGAACTAATCTTCAAATAGCTGATAAATTCGGAAAAGTTTCAACCACACTCGAATATAGAAAATTGTTCGATAACAACCAACAACTTAATTTAAGGTTTTATGCAGGTGCATTTTTATATCGAAATACGGCAACCGATTTTTTTAGTTTTGCACTCGATCGCCCAACCGATTATTTGTTTGACTATGACTATATAGGTCGTTCTGAACAAACAGGTTT
>JAYVBR010000599.1:0-4886 GCA_043750395.1 Bacteroidota bacterium
GAACAATTTGTTGTATCAGCTCGAAAATATCGTCCACAAACGTTTAAAGACGTTGTTGGGCAACAAGCCATTACCAACACATTGCTCAACGCAATCGAAACTAATCATTTGGCTTCGGCATTGTTATTCACAGGACCACGAGGCGTAGGAAAAACAACTTGCGCCAGAATATTGGCACGTAAAATAAACCAGCCAGGTTACGACGATCCCAATGAAGATTTTGCGTTTAATGTCTTCGAACTCGATGCTGCATCAAACAATTCGGTAGACGATATTCGAAGTTTGATAGATCAAGTGCGCATTCCGCCACAAACTGGTCAATATAAAGTTTATATCATTGACGAGGTTCATATGTTGTCATCGGCGGCTTTCAACGCTTTTTTGAAAACGCTTGAAGAACCACCAAAACACGCTATTTTTATACTGGCAACGACCGAAAAACATAAAATAATACCGACTATTCTTTCTCGTTGTCAGATTTTCGATTTCAAACGAATAACTGTTAAAGATGCCAAAGACCATTTAGCAGAAGTTGAAGCTAGTCAAGGCGTTATTTGCGAAGATGATGCTTTACATATTATCGCTCAAAAAGCCGATGGTGCAATGCGAGACGCTTTATCGATTTTCGACAGAGTAGTTTCTTTTTGCGGAAATAATCTTACACGTCAAGCAGTTACCGAAAATTTGAATGTTCTTGATTACGAAACTTACATCAATATAACCAATTTAATTCTTGAAAATAAAATTCCTGATTTGCTTTTGGCTTATAACGAAATTCTATCAAAAGGATTTGATGGACATCATTTTGTTTCAGGATTGGCGAGTCATTTTCGAGATTTATTGGTTTGCAAAACTCCAGCTACAATAAGTTTGTTAGAAGTTGGCGAACAAGCCCAAAAACTTTATGCGACACAATCGCAAATTGCAACTCAAGATTTTCTTTTAAAAGGAATCGAAATTGCAAATGATTGCGACTTGAAATACAAAGTGTCTCAAAATCAAAGACTTTTAGTAGAACTTTGTTTGATGCAACTTTCCTCTATCACTTATGATGGAGAAAAAAAAAAGTTGAGCAGTTTATAATTCCTCCTACTTATTTTAGGATTAAAGACTATTCGATTCTAGAAGTTGTAAAGGTCAATGACAATAGCAATGTCAATAACAATGACAATATCAATTTAAAAACTTCTAGTATTGAAAAGGTAAGTGAAATTCAACCACTTTCTCAACTTGAAATCCAAAACTCAAATTCCGAAATAGTTATGCAAGTTGTTCCAACTCCCCTTTCGGGGTCTGGGGGTCTAGTTTCAGCATTCTCACTATCAAGTATTAAAGCAAAAAAAGAACTTCAAGAAGCCAATAAATCTCTGATTAAAGATGATATTTATTTGCCAAATGAAGTATTTACTGAAACCGAAATGTTGATTTTCTGGAATAAATATGCACAACGATTAAGCGACAAGGGTCACAAAATAATGGAATCGTTATTGCAACTGAACAAACCTAAACTTGAAGGGAATTTAATTATTCACGAGTTGCCTAACGAAGGTTCAAAAATTGATTTTGAAACCGAAAAACACGAATTGTTACAATATTTACGCAGTCATTTAAAAAACCACGATTTGTCAATTCGAGTTGATGTAAACGAGGTGATTTCTCAAAAATTTGCATTTACAGACCAAGATAAATTCGAAAGATTATTGAAAATTAATCCCAATTTAGAATTATTAAAAAAAGCTTTTGATTTAGATTTTTAAATATAAGTTATTTGCGTGAAGCATTGAAGCGGAGCTCTTTTAAAAAAATCTTTTTTTGATTTTTTTAAAAAGCGGGAGTGAAGAGCCTGACCTCGTTTTTTGGGACGAGGTCACGCCCAAAATAATACCATTTAGATATATAAAAAAGCCTAAAAAAACTTTATTATTTTTTGTTAAGGCAAGAATAAAAAGTAATGCATAACCTTTGCTATGGAATATTTTTTTGATGTAGGATTGGTAAAAAAGAAAAATTTTTGGACTATTTTATGTGTCTAAATGATATAATTTAAATTTTACCGAAATACATTGCCTTAACAATTCCATCAGAAAGTCCAATTTTTGGAACATAAATTTTAGTCGCTTTGCTCCATTTCATCGCATTCATATATACGCGCAAGGCTGGAACAATTACATCGGCACGATCGGGATTTAAGCCTAAATCTGAAATTCTTTGCTCGTAGGTCATTGAATTCAAATAAGAATACTGAGACACTAAATAGATGTAAGACAGAGGTTTATCTAAAGAAAAACCCGACATTTTGAAAATTTTATTGATGTTGCCTCCTGAGCCAATGAGTGATACATTGTCGTGATCTTTAGTATTAGTTTTTATCCAATTTTCGATTTCTAGCCAAACAATATCGTTTACAACATCGTTAAGAAGTCGAACTGTTCCTGCTTTAAATGACTTTGAGGCAACCATTTTTCCGTTTGAAAACAATGAAAATTCGGTGCTACCACCACCAACATCGACATATAAATAGGTTTGATCGGATTTTAATAAATGGTGTAATTCTGACGATGCAATAATTGCAGCTTCTTTTTTGCCGTCAATAATTTCGATTTTAATGTCTGCTTTTTTCTTTATTATTTCGACAACTTCGGTTCCGTTGTAGGCTTCACGCAACGCAGATGTTGCGCAAGCCATATATTTGTCAATTTTATAAACTTTCATTAACAGCTTGAATGCTTTCATTGCATCGACCATTCGCTCAATATTTTCGTCAGAAATTGAACCAACAGTAAATGAATCTTGCCCTAAACGAATAGGAACACGAACCAACGAATTTTTGTTAAATTGTGGTTCTTTATTATCGGTTTCTACAATATTCATTATTAACAAACGCATTGCATTTGAACCAATATCTATCGCTGCGTAATTTTTTATGTTCATTTATTTTGTAATATATTGTAGGTTATAGTTTTAAAGTTTTTTAAAAATCTTGATTTATATTTTCTAATTTTGATTTATAAAAATTGTATGTCTCAAATTGTGCTCTGAAAACTTCTTCGTTTTCTTTACGAATTCTGTATTTATTGTCTAATTTTTGGGAATGAAACCTGACTTTTACATTTCCTTTAAAACCCACATCGAAACTTTCAATCAATTCTTGTTTAATGATTTCATCATAAATTGGACACGAAACTTCGACACGACCATCGAGATTTCGGGTCATAAAATCAGCCGATGAAATGTAAACTTCTGGATTTCCTGCATTTCCGAAAACATACAATCTTGTGTGTTCTAAATAGTTATCGACAATACTTATGGCTTCAATATTTTCGCTCATTCCTTTAACACCTGGAATTAAAGCGCAAATTCCTCTTATAATTAATTGAATCTTCACACCCGCACGGCTTGCTTCGTACAATTTATCAATCATGACATAATCAGATAAACTGTTCATTTTTAACTTAATAAATGTATCTTTTCCTAGAATTGCATTGGCAATTTCTTTATCGATTAATCTCGAAAATCGTGTTCTTGAATAATGTGGCGAAACAATTAAATGTTTGTATCGATGCAATCTGTAATTGACTTCAAAGAAATCAAATACTTTCGATGCATCTTTTAAAATTTGTTGGTGACTGGTCATTAATGTAACATCGGTATAAACTTTGGCTGTCGATTCGTTGAAATTTCCAGTCGAAATTAATCCATAACGTTTCAATTTTCCGTCTTCAATTCTTTCAACAACACATATTTTGCTGTGAACTTTCAAACCTTTTACGCCAAAAATAAGTTCAATTCCTTCGGTTTGCATTTGTTCAGAATAAGAAATATTGCTAGCTTCGTCAAATCTGGCTTGCAATTCTATTTGAACCGTAACTTTTTTTCCGTTTTTGGCAGCATTAATTAACGAACTAATTATTTGAGAATTTTTGGCTAGTCGATATAAAGTAATTTTTATTGTAGTAATTTTAGGATCTAAGGCTGCTTCTCGCAAAAACTTAATTACATAAGAAAAAGATTGATAAGGAGCATTGACCAAATAATCTTTTACTGCAATTTTTTTCATAATATTTTCGTCCAAACTCAAACCCGGAATATGCAACGGTGGATTGTTTTTGTACAACAAATCATATCGTCCAAGATTCGGAAAATCCATATAATCTCGACGATTGTGGTATCTTCCACCAGGAATTATCGAATCTGAGGAATCTATTCCTATATTTGAAAGAAAATATTTAAGCGTATCTTTTTCGATTAATTGGTCGTATATAAATCGCACAGGTTCGCCAATTCGTCTTTCTTTTACACTCGATGATATTTTTTCCATCATTGATTTAGACAAATCCGAATCGATTTCGAGTTGGGCATCTCGAGTAATTTTTATCATGTGTGCAGAAACGCTTTCAAAATCGAAAATATTAAAAATGCTTTCTAAATTAAAACGAATGACATCATCAAGCATCATAACATATTGGTTATCATTAACTGACGGCAAAACTACAAATCGATTTATTGATTTCGGAATTTCAATTACGGCATATCTTATTTCTTTTTTAGGTTTGGAAAGTCCTAATAGTTTTGGTTTTTCGGTTGGTTTCATAACCAATTTTACAGCTAAATAACCTGATGTATCTTTCAATATTGGAAATTCAGCTAAATCATTCAAAATAATTGTAACCAATGCTGGACTGACTTTTTGAATGAATAAATCTTTTACAAAAATTTCTTGATCTTTAGAAAGTTCACTTTCGCAAATCATAAAGATTTTGTTTTTCTCTAGTTTTTGTTCAATAATTCCAAGAATCCTTAAACTTTCAGCTTGTTGTTTGATTGCAATTTCGGTAATATCTTTAACTAATTGTTTGGCCGTTATGCCGCCCAAAAGTTTTTCGCCA
>JAYVBR010000600.1:0-4886 GCA_043750395.1 Bacteroidota bacterium
ATCTTCCGTAACAAAGGCTATGCAATATTTTTTATCATTGTCTTGACAAAAAATAATTAAGTTTCTTTAGACTATTTTAAACGTATAAATGGTATTATAAGCGATTTTGTCATTTCGACGTAGGAGAAATCACATAATGTGAGCAACCTATGTTATTTCTCATTCGTCGAAATGACAAAATTACAAGACTTTCGCATAAAACAAGGGCTTTTAAAATCTACATTATTCTATTACAAAACCAAATTTAATAAACTTACCCTAACACGTTTTCCAAACTTTTTAGGTTTTTTTTGATTAAAGTGCATTCAATAAAATTTCAAGCATTTCAGAAATATCGTTTTTAGAATCATAACTGTGCAAACAAATTCTTAATCTTTCTTGACCTTCAGGAACAGTTGGCGATAAAATTGCTTTTATATTAAAACCTTTTTCTTGAATGATTTTGGCAATGTTTTTTACCTTTTCGTTTCTAGGAATAATTGCTGATTGAATTGCCGATTTGCTCCGAACAAAAAGTGGTTTCAAACTCAATAAATTTTTTTGTTGATTAAAATGAACAATATTTTCTCTTAATTTTTCGACTTGAATTTTGTCTTTTGACAAATGATGATAAGCAATTAAAATCGTTGCAACCGAATGTGGAGAAAGACCAGTTGTATAAATAAAACTTCGAGCAAAATTAATCAAATAATCTTTTAAATTTTGGCTTCCTAGAATTGCGGCGCCGTGACAGCCTAATCCTTTACCAAAAGTCATTATTCTGGCAAAAATTTTATCTTGAAGTTGATACTCTTGAACTAAACCTTGTCCAGATTGACCAAAAACTCCTAAAGAATGGGCTTCGTCTATAACCAAATAACAATTGTATTTTTCGCAAACTTGAATCAACTCTACCAAATTTGGACAATCGCCATCCATAGAAAAAACCGATTCTGTTATTACATAAACCTGAAATCTGAAATCTGAAATCTGAAATCTATTTATCTTTTCTTCTAAATCTTCAAAATCGTTGTGATTGAATTTATATGATTTGGCATTTGACATTAAAATTCCGTCTCTAATAGATGCGTGACACAATTCGTCATACAAAATAATGTCATTGCGTTGAGGCACGCATCCAAAAAAACCAACATTGGCATCATATCCAGAATTAAAAATTAGTGCAGTTTCCACTTGATGAAAATTAGCAATAAAATGCTCGGTTTCTTGATATAAATTATGATTCCCAGAAATCAGTCTTGAACCTGTTGCACCGTTAATCCTAAAATTATTATCTAATAAATATTGATGCGTTTCATCAAAAATAATTTCAGACTTTGAAAAACCCAAATAATCATTTGATGAAAAATCTATTAATTGATTTGACAATGGCAATTCCCGAAAAGATTGATTTTGTTTTCGGTTTTCGAGTTTTTGTTGAAGATTTTTAGGAAAATTATGCATCGTACAAAAATAACTTTAATTAGACTGTTTTATTTAATTATTGATAAAAAAAGTTACAAAAAATTAAATTTTTTAAAAGTATATATTGTTAATTTTTAAAATTACTGAATAAAATACAATTCAAAAAGTATATTTGTAAGAAATTCGACAAAACCAACCAAAAAAAATGAAAAAATCTTTACTAATTCTTAGTCTTTTTATGGGATTAATATCAAATAGTTTCGCACAAGTACTTAATAAATGGGAATTAGTTGATAAAGAAAATACTAATAATTTATCAAAAGTTAACAGAGCCAATATTCCCAATGAATATTTTATTTTTAAACTCGATTTAATAGCGTTTAAAAACAGTTTAATAAGTGCGCCATTAAGAAGTACTTTAACTGGAAAATCGACTTTAATAATAGAACTTCCAAATTCTCAAGGAATTTTAGAACATTATCGAGTGGTAGAAACCCCAATTATGGAAGATGGTTTAGCGTTAAAATTTCCAATGATAAAATCGTATGCAGCTCAAGGAATTGAAAATCCTTCGGCAATTGCTCGATTTTCGGTTACTCAGTTTGGCTTGCACAGTATGACATTATCTGGTGGGCAAAGCGCTTCTTTTATAGATCCTTATACAACTGATTATTTAAATTATATTGTTTACAGCAAATCATCGTTAAACGATGTGGTTAGTGATTTTAGTTGTGCTACTTTGGGAACAAAAATATCTGATGAAAAATCATTGAATTCAAATAGAAATACAGACGATAAAAAATTAAGAACTTATCGTTTAGCCCAATCTTGCACAGCAGAATATGGAAATATATTTGCAGGAACAACTGGTACAATTGCAGATAAAAAAGCAAACATACAAGCTCAAATGGCTATCACAATGACGCGAGTAAATGGCGTTTATGAAAATGATTTGGCAATTACTATGATATTTATTGCCAATAATGATTTGTTAATTTATTTAGGCGATACTGCAACAGACCCTTGGAGTGGCGAATATAATTTAAAAACAGGACAAACAATTGATGCCAATGTAGGTTTTACAAACTACGATATTGGGCACAATTTCAACACATCTGGTGGAGGAAATGCTGGTTGTATTGGCTGTATTTGTAGTACTGATACCAACGTAAATGGAAATCATAAAGGAACTGGAATGACAGGTCGAGGCAATCCAACAGGCGATCCATTTGATATTGATTATGTAGCCCACGAAATGGGGCATCAATTTGGTGGTTTTCATACTCAAAGTAGTTCTGGTTGCCGATCTGGAAATGGACAAACCGAGGTAGAACCTGGCTCAGGCTCAACAATTATGGGTTATGCAGGAATTTGTGCTACTAATGTACAAAATGCAAGCGATGCCTATTTTGCTTATGTTACAGTTAGAGATATTCTTGAAAATGTAAAAAATGGAATCAGTTCAACTTGTGCACAAGTGACTAACATTGCTAATAATCCACCAACTGTAAATGCTGGTCGAGATTATGTAATTCCGAAATCGACTGCATTTATACTAACAGCAGAAGGAAACGATCCTGATGCTGAAGCAATTACATATAGTTGGGAACAAAATGACCCAGAAAGTCCAAGTTCGTCTGCTGCGCCAACAGCAACAAGAGTTGCGGGTCCAAATTTTAGATCATTGATAAGTACAACTTCAAACAAAAGATATTTTCCTAAATTGGCCACAGTTTTAGCTGGTTTAACAACAAATACCTGGGAAGCAGTTCCTTCGGTTGCTAGGAATTTAAATTTTTCAGTATTAGTTAGAGACAACCACGCTGGTGGCGGTCAAACCGCATCAGATTTAATGAAAGTAACAGTCAAAAGTACAGCAGGACCATTTGTAATGACAAGTCCAAACACCAATGTTTCTTGGCCTGCAGGTACCAATCAAGTTGTAACTTGGAATGTTGCAGGAACAGATGCAAATGGCGTAGATGCTAAATATGTTGACATTTATTTATCTACAAATGGTGGCACAGATTTTAATACTTTATTAGCAAGTCAAGTTCCAAATGATGGATCAGAATTAGTAACTATTCCTAATAACATAGGAACACAAAATCGAATTATGGTCAAAGGTTTTGATAATATTTTTTATGATTTATCGAATACTAATTTTGCAATAACGGCTCCAGATGCAACATTTTCTCCATCATTTTCAGGAATCGCAGGAGAACAAACAAAATTAATTTGCGCAATTGCCGATGTAAATTATAATATTAATTTACAAAATTTAAATGGTTTTACAGATAATACAACGTTTTCTGCGTCAGGATTTCCGGTTGGTGCAACAGTTTCTTTTTCGCCAACAACTGTCAATTCGAATGGAACAGTAGTAATGACAGTTGCGTTACCAATAACAACAATATCTGGGTTTTATTCTATTGAAGTAACCGCAACATCGGGTGCAGTTTCAAAAGTTATTCCTTATTATTTAGGGCTGGGAATTGGTGCAATAAACTTATTAAACCCGTTAAATGAAGCAATTGATCAAAATACATCATTAAATTTGAATTGGCAACCAACAACTAATGCAAATGCTTATGATATTGAGGTTTCGACAACTTCGGATTTTGCAACAACTGTGGTTACTTCAACAGTATTAACTAACTTATTTAGTGTAAACGGATTATTAGAAAATACAGATTATTTTTGGAGAGTTAAGCCAAAAAACGAAAATTGCATTGGCGTTTTTGGAACTCCATTTAAATTTAAAACAGGCGTTTTTTATTGTTTTCCTTTTGCGTCAACTGGCAGTCCAATTAGTATTTCTGCAACAGGAACACCTACAATTAACTCTATAATTCCTATTTCAGGAACTTTTGTTTTATCAGATATTAATGTGTCTGTAAAAGTAAACCATACTTATATTAATGAATTGACAGCAACATTAATAAGCCCTAGTGGCACTCAAATTAAAATTTTTGACGGACTTTGTACTGCAACAAATATCTCAAATATTGACGCAACATTCGATGATGCAGGAAACACAATTGTTTGTAGCAACAATCCAGGCGTTTCTGGAACGGTTAAATCTAAAGAAAATTTAACTGGATTTAATGGTCAAAATGCAACTGGAAATTGGACTTTGAGAATAAAAGACAATGGAGCTGGCGATGGTGGCGCTTTAGTAAATTGGAGTATGAGTATGTGTTCGTTGACTAATATTGCTTTAAGTACAAACGAAAATAAATTTGAAAATTTTGCTTTGTATCCAAATCCGAATAATGGTTCGTTTAACATTCAGCTTCTTGCAGATGTTATAAATAAAATTGAAGTTGAAGTTTATGAACTTAGCGGAAGACAGATTTTTAATAAATCATTCGAGAATAAATCGATTTTTAATGAAAATATAAATCTTGATAAAATTGCAACTGGAATTTATTTGGTAAATATTAAAAATGGCAAAAAAGTTGAAACTAGAAAAATTGTTG
>JAYVBR010000601.1:0-4879 GCA_043750395.1 Bacteroidota bacterium
TCTGAAATTGCTTTGAATGAAAAATCTCAATTTCGATTGAACAATATGAAATCCGAAATGCACCAACGTGGCTTTCTTTCGGTTCGAAAATTACTACAAATTGCAGGATATTCTGATTTTGATTTATATTATGATGAATCAGGAAAACCAAATTTATTAAACGGAAAATTCATTTCAATTTCGCATTCACACCAAATGTCAGCAATAATTATTAGCGATGAAACAGTCGGAATCGATTTAGAAATCCAAAAAGAAAAAGTTTTGAAAATTGCATCGAAATTTTTAGATGTTTCGCATTTAGAAAATTTATTACCCGAAAATAAAATAAAAAAAGCAACAATTATTTGGGGAATAAAAGAAACTATTTTCAAAATCGAAAACCAAAAAGGAATATCTTTTCCAGACCATATTTTTGAAGATGATTTTCAAGTTTCTGATAAAAAAACTTCAGCACAATTACGATTCAATAATAAGGTAGAAAATTTCGAAATTTATTTTGAAAAGGTCGAAAATTATATTTTGGTTTGGGGATTTATTTTAAAACACTAATAATGAGATTTATTTAACTCTTCATCATTAAATATTAAATTATTAATTAGTCTTAAATAAAAGAATCTATATAAATTCCAGATTAAAAATGTGTAAATAGTTAACATCAAACTTAATATGAAGAAAAACAATAAATAAAATAGTTCAGGATTAAAAAAAGTATTATTGATAATTATTGCATTTTCATAAGGATATTTTTCGATTAAAAAGTAAAAGGCAAAAATCAAAGAGCTAAAATTGAATAAAATCAAACTCACTTTAATATAATTATAAACGTTTTTTCGAGATTTTAAAATATTTCTATTTAATTCATTAACATTAGAATCTAATTCTATCTTGTTAAAATTAATATAAAATTTTATAATAAAAAATATAATTACTAAATAATTTAACACATTAAGGGAAATAATTATGGGTTGTTTGTCAACATTTTCAAAATCGTTATTAAATAAATAAAATGAAACAAAAAAATTGAAAATAATAGACATAGTAAACTCAATTATACTAAAATAGAATATTTTTTTTAAGATTGATACAGATTTTAGCTTAATAATATCGAAAAACTGTTCTTCTACAATATTAAACTTTGTTAAATCTATCTTTAACCACATTTCTTGTATAATGTTCATTTTGAGTATTTTTTTTTATTCATTAGTATACTAAAATGATAATCTGTTACATTAAAAAAATAATTATGTTAAAAATGAACACTTGTCATCGCAGTTTAGAGGAATTATTTTTCTTTTAATTGCCAATTCAGAATAAAGTAATCTGCCTAATCCAGTAATTTTCATAATTAACATAATTGGAATAAAAATCCATAATAAGATTAAAGTTTTTGAAATTTCAAATAAACTATCAAAACCATAATATTCTTTACCATTTGGTTTATTTGAATACATTTCTTTGATTTTTCGGATATTTATGTCTTGTTCTAGTCTAATGCTCTTAACATCTATTTTATTGAGTATATCTATCGTCCTTAATATTTTTCCAAATTTTAGGCATTTGACACACCAACTATCAATATATATGGTAAGTTTTGAAGATTTTACTTTTGATTTCATTTATTTTAACATTTAAATTATCGTAAAATTTTATCCAAACATTATTTGGTATAAAAAAACCTTGTATAAAAATAAAAATTAATTGGAAATCATATATCATCATAAATATATATATCGATATATGAAGCGTAATTGCCAAAAAAATAATTGGTATTTTTGTTTTTTTGAACCAAATTAAAACAGGATAAAATAATTCAATTAATATTGTTCCATAAGTAGAAATTGTTACAAACACTCCATTTTTAGCCAAATTTAAGTTCAAGGAAGTGCCTCTAAATCTATCTAATGACAGTGTGTAATATGTTGCTACTCCATTAAACCAAACATCAGAATGAATTTTATGAATCGCAGATATGAAATAAACTAAACACAAATGTATGCAGATTGCAAAGCCAAAAATATTTGACAAAAAATTTCTAAATAAATTAATATTTTGTTTTTTTATTATTATTGGATTAATTTTAAAATAGGTATAACTATCTATAAAAATCATATACAAAATAATAAATTTCAATAAATTGTCTCCACCATTTAAGACTACTGGACATAGATTTTGAAAAATTTCAAAAAATACATATAACAAAATTGCCATAATATATTTACCAATCCCAAAAAAATAAAATAAAATTAAAATAAAATATATGAAATAAAATAAAAGAAAGTTATCTCTTATTAAAAGTTGGTTAATATTAAAAAAATCAAATAAAGCTGCTTCATCATAAATGTAAAAGGAATTTGATGAATAAATCAATTCTTTATATTCCCACGTTAAAATAATTTTTTTTAGTAAATGAAAACAAATAAAAATTCTAAAAAAAGAGGAATAAAAAGAAAATAAATTTTTTCTACTTAAATTATCAATTATTTTTTTCATTTTATTAGAATTCTGATTCAAAAATTAATTCCTCAATTTGTGAGTTTGTTAAATTTCTATTTACAAACTTATTAATTTTTTTTCTTGTCAATTTCAAACTTACTTTATAGTTACTATAATTTAATTTGTTACATTTTGCAATATATTTTGAATAATTACCCAAAGTCTTAAATGAATTTGAATTTTTTACATCTTCTCTTACAATTAAAAAAATTTCAGATTCAGTTTTTATTTGGTTCTTTTTTTTATATTCGTATATTTTGTTTTTTCTTGATTTAATTAAAATATCGCAAATATTGTTATAAGAATTTGAAATTAAATAGTCTAAAATATCGGCTTTAACGTTAAAAGGAGCCTTGTCTGCTTTTTCTGTAAGTATTGGATTTAATATTTCATATATTCTATTATCATTTTTTATTTTTTTATTTTCAAACACATAATAAATCCTATCATTAAAATTTGGTGGTGGTGCAAAAAACTCCCATTTTTGATTAAAAAAAACACAAAATGTATTTCCACTTTCGGTCAAACTAATATTAAAAAAATTACTAGGAGACACAAAAACAATTGTTAAAATACTGTAAAATAAAAACAACCCTAAAACTAGGGTTGAAATGATATATCTAAACATATTACTAATTTAACTCTTGAAGTTTAGATTGAATTTGGTTTTCAACATTTAAGTTGCTAATTGATTCTGTTTTTGCACCATTTAAAACTTGTCTAATTCCTTGATATGCTAAATAGAGCAATTTTACTGTTCCAGGAATAGCTGCAACAGTCTTTTGACCCGTTTTAAATTGAGTGTTTGCTACTAAATTTGCCTTTCCATAATCAGAGTCTTTTTGTTCAAAACTCATTAAAAATGTTGCGCTCATTGCAAATATTGTTAACATTGCAATTTTTTTACTAAATAAATTCATAATAATTTTTTTTAATTGTTAATTAATTTCACACTATAATTTATAGTTTAGTAAAATTATATAAACTTCAACTACAATAAAAACACTTTTTCGATTATTTTTTTACATATTAGCAAATAATAATTACTTTTACAAAAAAAATGACAAATGGATGAAATATTACAAAGAATAAAAGAGAACAGAAAGAAAAAAGGATTTACTTATGATAATATGGCAAATGAATTAAATACATCGCCGGCTGCTTATCGTAAAATAGAACTAAATCAAACAAAACTAACTGTTGAAAGATTATATCAGATTGCAAATATAATTGACACAAAAATTGAAGATTTATTAGATATTAAAGCTGATAAATTCTATAAACAAGATATAAAAGAAAATGGTATTGGTTGCCAAGATATTGAACATTTTTATTCAGAAAATAAAGAGAAGTCAGATAAAATCGAATCATTATACTTAGGACGAATTGAAGATAAAAATAAAATTATTGCAGATAAGGACACTTTAATTGCAAAACTTTATGAAATAATTGATAAAAAACTTTTAGACTAACCAAAAAGGAATCAGTTTTCCAGATCATATATTTGAAAGAGAATTTAATTTAATAGATAAAAAAACTTCAGCACAATTACGATTCAATAATAAGGTAGAAAATTTCAATATTTTTTTTGAAGAAATTGAAGATTATATTTTGGTTTGGGGATTTCGAAAATAAATTTCTATTGAAATAATTATTACATTTGTAAAAATATTTAATTATGGAAACACCAATTAAAAAACCAGTTTTCAAATCAGCAGACGAAATTATTCACTTGATGTTGGAAAGCAAAAAACAATCCAAGATTGAAAGTCAGGAACGTTATAATACTCCTGAATTTCAAGAAATACTTCGAAAACTCCGAAAAATGAAAATTGTACAATAATGCGTTATTCATTTTTTTTTGAAGGAGAATTAGATAATATTTATGCTTTTGAAACTGTTTTAGGAATTTCTTATGAAGTCAAATTTCGTCCAACAACTTACTTGCTTGGAGACGAAACAACTGTATATGCAAATCATATTTATGAATTTATAATTGAAGTTGTATTCAATCCGTTAGGAAAAAATCCGCCACTAGATAAATTAGTTTCAAAAACCATATCAGAAATCATAAAAGATTTTTATTACAAAAAAGACGGCTCTGTTTGTATTTATATTTGTGATTCATCTGATGGAAGACAAGAATTAAGAAGAAGAAAATTCGACGATTGGTTTTATAGCGAACCCGATTTCGGACTATTAAAATTTGATGAACATATTCGCGATTCTAAGGGAAATTCGTATCCCATTTCTTTAATTATCCAACAATCAAATCCATATTTTATTGAGATTATAGATGGTTTTAGAAAACTTGCTTTAGAAAATAATCAAAACAAATAATGCACTTTTACAACCAAATTCTTCAATCAAAAAAATTAAATCAAAA
>JAYVBR010000602.1:0-4864 GCA_043750395.1 Bacteroidota bacterium
TGTTGATTTCATTTCTGGTCCTAATGCTTATTCACATTATGGAATTTGCTGAAAGAGAAAACCTTTTGCTTGATAGCATATCCTTTCAACTGTGGGTTGAAAACAAAATCAGTTACTTTCTTTTCACCCAACATTACTTTAGTCGCATAGTTAACATAAGGTTCTCCGTAAACTTTTGCAATAAATGGAACCGTACGAGATGTTCTAGGATTGGCTTCAGTGATATAAACGATATCATCTTTGATCGCAAACTGAATGTTGATTAAACCAACCGTTCTCAAAGCCAACGCAATATTTTTGGTATGGTCTTTTATTTGTTGCATTACAAATTCGCCTAAATTGAAAGGTGGTAAAGTCGCATTCGAATCGCCTGAATGAATGCCGCAAGGTTCAATATGTTCCATTATACCAATGATATAGACATTTTCTCCATCGCAAATGGCATCGGCTTCTGCTTCTATTGCACCATCTAAATAATGATCTAAAAGCAATTTATTTCCAGGAATATTTTTCAATAAATCAATTACATGTTCTTCTAACTCTTGCTTATTGATGACAATTTTCATTCCTTGTCCGCCCAATACATACGATGGTCGTACCAATAATGGAAAATCTAAAACATCTGCCAAAGCACTTGCTTGATCCGCATTTTCGGCTATCCCGAATTGTGGAAAAGGAATTTTAAGTTCAGTCAATAATTCAGAAAAACGACCTCTATCTTCGGCTAAATCTAGCGCATCAAATGAAGTTCCTAGAATTTTTATTCCGTATTTAGATAATTTTTCGGCTAATTTCAAAGCCGTTTGTCCGCCCAATTGCACGATGACGCCTTCGGGTTTTTCGTGTCGAATAATATCATAAATATGTTCCCAAAAAACGGGTTCAAAATACAATTTATCGGCTGTATCAAAATCGGTAGAAACCGTTTCTGGATTGCAATTTATCATAATAGTTTCGTAACCACATCCTTTAGCAGCCAAAACGCCGTGCACGCAAGAATAATCAAACTCGATGCCCTGCCCTATTCTATTTGGACCTGAACCCAAAACGACAACTTTCTTTTTATTGGTAACAACACTTTCGTTATGAACGTATTTTTTACCATCTTTTGTTTCAATTTCTGCTTCAAAAGTCGAGTAATAATATGGTGTTAAAGCTTTGAATTCGGCTGCACAAGTGTCAACCAATTTATAGACTCGGTTGATATTCATATCTTCACGCAATTTATAAACCTGACTTTCTAAACAACCCAACATATGCGCGATTTGTCGGTCGCCATAGCCTTTTTGCTTGGCTTCGAGCAATAAATCTTTTGGTAAAGTATCGATCTTGAATTTAGAAATTTCTTTTTCTAGTTGATATAATTCTTCATATTGTTTCAAGAACCAGATATCAATTTTTGTAATCTCGTGAATTCGCGACAAGGGAATTCCCATTGCAATTGCATCATAAATTACAAAAACCCTGTCCCAACTTGCGAATGTGAGTTTCTCGATAATTTGTTCGTAATTTTTATATCCTTTTCCGTCTGCTCCTAACCCATTTCGTTTAATTTCAAGGGATTGTGTTGCTTTATGCAAAGCTTCTTGAAATGAACGACCAATACCCATAACTTCGCCGACGGACTTCATTTGAAGCCCTAAAGTTCTATCGGCTCCTTCGAATTTATCGAAATTCCAACGTGGAATTTTCACAATTACATAATCTAAAGTTGGTTCGAAAAGTGCCGATGTAGATTTTGTGATTTGGTTAGGTAATTCGTCCAAATTATAACCCAAAGCCAATTTGGAGGCAATTTTCGCAATTGGATAACCCGTTGCTTTTGATGCTAATGCAGAACTTCTAGAAACTCTAGGATTGATTTCGATAGCTACAATGTCTTCTTTTTCGTCGGGAGAAACTGCAAATTGCACGTTACAACCGCCAGCAAAATTCCCGATAGATCGCATCATTAAAATGGCGTAATCTCGCATTCTTTGAAAAGTGGTGTCTGATAATGTCATTGCTGGTGCGACCGTAATCGAATCGCCAGTATGAATTCCCATTGGATCCATATTTTCGATGGAACATATAATAACAACGTTGTCATTTTTGTCTCGCAACAACTCCAATTCATATTCTTTCCAACCCATTAATGCCTTATCTATCAACACTTCGTGAATTGGTGACATTTCTAAACCATAAGATAATTTTTCGGCAAAATCTTCTTTTTTATAAACGATTGCAGCTCCAGTTCCACCTAATGTAAACGATGGACGAATTACTAATGGAAAACCAAATTCTTGTGCAATTTCTTTACCTCGAAGCATTGAGGTGCAAATTTCGGCAGGAGCCGATGGAACACCAATTTTTTTGAGTAAATTTTTAAATTGATCTCTGTCTTCAGTAATATTTATTGCATTCACGTCAACACCAATCATTTTGACGTTAAAATCTTTCCAGATTCCTTTTTCGTCGGCTTCGAGACAAAGATTTAATGCAGTTTGTCCGCCCATTGTTGGCAAAACCGAATCAATTTGTGGATGTTCTTTCAGAATTTGAATGATTGATTTTGTGGTCAATGGCAACAAATAAATGTGATCCGCCATTGATGGATCGGTCATTATTGTTGCTGGATTGGAATTGATAAGAATTACTTCAATTCCTTCTTCACGAATGGAACGTGCTGATTGAGAACCTGCATAATCAAATTCGCAAGCTTGTCCGATTACGATTGGTCCTGAACCAATTATTAAAACCGATTTTATTGAGTTGTCTTTTGGCATTGTGTAGTTTAGTTGTAGTTGTGTTGTTTTGCCATTAAGGCAGAAAAAGGTTTAAGATTCAATGTTTTTAAGTCATTTTATCTTTGTTATTTTTGGAAATAGTTTTTGTTAAACAATCTAAAATTTTATAAAAATTAGGATTGTTTTTTTTCAATATGAAAGAAACTGGGTAATCATTGTGATCTGAATCAAGAACTATATCATCAAATTTAATAAAAGTTTTATCATTAAACTCTTCAAACCAATGGTCAAATTTTCTTTTTCTTACATATTGTTTTCCATCTGATGAATCGCATATATAAATTGTTATAGATTTTTGGAAAGAGTCATAAAAGTCGTGAAAAATTCTATTAATTGTGGGACCAATTAATTTATCTAAAGTTAAAGCAACATTTTCTGGTTTGTACAAAATTTCAATCACAAATTCAAAAACTAATTCGTTATCAAAATCTTCTATTTCTAAAATGTAATTTGAGGGTTTAAATTTTATTTCATAAACTACATCAGATTTAGTAACAATACTAAAACTATTATTTTCTCCACCAATAAATTCATAACTATATTCCATAAATTAATTTATTTTTAGCACGTAATCTAGCAATAGAATCTTGAAATTCTTTAGTTTTGAAATCTTCGTGACATTCTTTAATTAACTCTTTTTGACTATTAATTAAATATTTAATCAATTTATCATTTTTACGTTTTGTACAAACTGTTATGTTCATAATTATTTATTTTTACAAAGTTACAAATTTTTTCGATTTGAAAATTGATTGTTGTTTGAATGCTGCTACCTTAGCCCTGATGGGAGGGAAAATCCTTTTTTACAAATTGATTTTTTTTCAATTTGTAAAAAAGATTTGGAAGGACAGCAGGAATAGCTTCAAAAAATTAATTAAATTGCACAAAAAAAGCCGATACTATAAATAGTAACGGCTCGATATTGATTATTGCTAATCATTATTTTTTGTGTCTTGGTTCGCTAGAAACTGTCAATTTGTGACGTCCTTTTGCACGACGACGTGCAAGTACTTTACGTCCGTTCGCTGATGCCATTCTGTCCATAAATCCGTGTTTGTTTCTTCTTTTTCTTTTCGATGGTTGGAACGTTCTTTTGCTCATTTTGTGTATCTTTTAAAATCTTAATTAATTTGTTGGTGGATTTAATTGTTTTTAAATCGAGTGCAAATATAGTAAGATTTTTTTTTCTGGCAAGTACTTTTTTGAATTATTTTCATAAGATTTTTGTATATTTGCATTTCATTAAAAAACAAATTTATGTTTCACAGAAATATCAAACTTATAATTGCAGGTTTAATGGTCGCTTTTGCAATTTATTTGTTTACTCAAGGTGGCAATACGGGCAATGGAATCTTCCTTATTATATTGTCTATTATTCCAATTTTTTTATATTTTAAAAATGAATTTATTTTATTGGCTTTTTTGAAATTGAGAAAACAAGATTTTGCAGGCGCAACGGCTTGGTTAGCTAAAATTAAAAATCCTGAAACGGCTTTGGTTCAGAAACAACAAGGATATTACAATTATTTACACGGCATTATGTTGTCGCAAACTAACTTGATTCAAGCTGAGAAATATTTTAAAAAAGCTATTGCACTTGGCCTTTCTATGGATATGGATTTGGCGGTTGCTAAATTAAATTTAGCTGGAGTTGCATTGTCTCGCAGACGCAAACTAGAAGCTACAAACTTGATGCAAGAAGCCAAAAAACTGGACAAACAAGGTATGCTGAAAGACCAAATCAAGATGATGAAAGACCAAATGAAGAAAATATAAAAGCCCCCTAACCCCCAAAGGGGGAATGTTAAAAATAAATAAAATTTGTAAACATAAAAAAACCATCAATTAATTTTTGATGGTTTTTTTTGGAGAGATGCACGGTAGTGCATCTTAATAATTTTTCGTTAACAATTTTTTTGTAATGATTCAATGTTGCGAATCGAAAATCTATTTTATACCATTTAGCTTTTAATTTTATATAGAAGTGGTTTAAACTTTTTTGATTGAAGCGAAAAATTAAGATTTTTGTTTCAGATTTTGGATTTTTTTTATTGGATAGCATCGCTATCGAATAAAAA
>JAYVBR010000603.1:0-2083 GCA_043750395.1 Bacteroidota bacterium
AATAATCATTAATGACTTACATTTTCTAAAACATTTGGGTCGTGTTTGTGTTTAAATAATAAAGCAAATGCTATTGCAATTAACAAAGCATATCCTGCGAATGAAAGCCAGATATTTTGCCAATCTCTTACTCCGTCAAGATTTGTGAAAAATGCATCTATAATTTTACCACTTATTAAACCACCGAAAAAAGCTCCAAAACCATTTGACATCATCATAAATAATCCTTGTGCAGAAGATCGCATTTTAGAGTCGGTTGTTGTTTCTATGAATAATGAACCTGAAATATTGAAAAAATCAAATGCCATTCCATATACTACGCAAGACATAATTATCATCCATAAACCGCCTTCTGGATCGCCATAAGCAAATAAACCGAAACGCAAAACCCAAGCTAACATTGAAATTAACATTACTTGCTTGATTCCGAATCTTTTTAAGAAAAAAGGAATTGCCAAAATAAATAAGGTTTCTGATATTTGAGAAATCGACATTATTATTGTAGAATATTCAACTACAAATGAATCTGCATATTCAGGAACTTTTGCAAATTCCGACAAATAAGTATCGCCATACATATTAGTTAACTGTAATGCACCACCTAAAAACATTGAAAATATAAAAAATAAAGCCATTTTGTAAGTTCCAAATAATTTGAAGGCATTCAAACCAAATTTTTCTGTGAACGAAGCATTTTCAGAAATTAATTTTTGAGGTTCACATTTTGGCAATGTAAATGAGTAAATTCCTAATATAACAGCTGAAATTGCTGCGATATAAAACATATTTGCAGAAGCTTTATTTCCTGATAAATTGGTCAGCCACATTGCTGCAATAAAACCAATTGTTCCCCAAACTCTTATCGGTGGAAAAACTTTTACAACATCGTAATTATTATTTTTTAAAATCGTGTAAGCCACAGAATTCGACAATGAAATAGTGGGCATGTAACACATCATTGACGCAAAAATAACCCAATAAAAAGTTGTTGGATTGTCAACCATCGGTATGTAACAAAGTGCCAAACCACCAAGAATATGCAAAATGCCATAAAGTCTTTCGGCATTCATAAATTTATCGGCAATTATTCCGGTAATGGCAGGCATAATTATAGAAGAAATCCCTAAAGTAGAAAATATTGCTCCAAATTCGGCACCGCTCCATTGTTTGGTTCCAAACCAATAATTTCCGATTGTTATCAACCAAGCTCCCCAAACAAAAAATTGGAGAAAACTCATAATTGTTAATTTTAATTTAATAGTCATTTAATGTTAATATAATGGTTAGTTAAGTTTGTAAAACTAACAATAAAATTAAATTACACCACTTTTATTCTAAAATATTATTTACTAAACTTAAAACTTTTTCGAATTGTGCTTCACGGGTCAAATTTGAATTATCAATTTCAATAGCATCAACTGCTTTTAAAAGCGGCGAATCATCTCGATTTGTGTCAATAAAATCTCGTTCTTTTACGTTTTCTAAAATTTCGTCAAATGTGACTTTGTCGCCTTTTTGAGTTAGTTCTTCATAACGTCTTTTCGCTTTGACTTCAAGACTTGCATTCATAAAAATTTTGAGTTCGGCGTCTGGAAAAACTACGGTTCCAATGTCACGACCATCCATAACGATTGCTTTATTTTTGCCCATTTGTTGCTGTTGTTCAACCAATTTAGTACGAACTTCAGAAACTTCGGCAATTTTAGATACGAAACCAGAAACTTCAAGAGTACGAATTTCGGTTTCAACATTTTTATCATTCAAATACATTTCTGCAAATCCTAAATTTGGATTAAATAAAAATGATAATTTTATAAATTCTAAGCTGTTTATTAATGATTCTTTATCGAATGAATCGCTAGAAATAAATTTATTTTGCAAAGCAAATAGGGTCACAGCACGATACATTGCGCCAGTATCAACAAATACATAACCTAAATGTTTGGCCAGTTGTTTGGCTAAAGTGCTTTTGCCAGTTGATGAAAATCCGTCGATTGCTATTGTAATTTTTTTCAATGTAAAAAATAAAATTATTTGTAAAATAAATTATTAAATAGTTATGTGGATTATTTAAAAATAATTT
>JAYVBR010000604.1:0-2083 GCA_043750395.1 Bacteroidota bacterium
CATAAATCGAGCAACTTATGTGATTTCTCCTATCGTCGAAATGACAAAATGCTATCGAAATTATGAAAACCCACAACTTTCTAAAACATAACCAAAAAAAAAATAATTGTTTTAAAAATGAAATCCGAAAAAGAAAAAATGTTGATTGGAGAAAACTATTTCGGCAACGATAAAGAATTAGTTCTTGACCGACAAAAAGCCAAAAAGTTACTCCATAAATTGAATGTTACAGAGTATTTAATGAACGGTAATGCAAGACAACTCTTGAGAGAATTATTGCCAAATTCAAATAAAAGAATTTATATAGAACCGCCATTTCATTGTGATTATGGTTATAATATTCAATCTGGCGAAAATGTTTATTTCAATGTCAATTGTGTTGTGCTCGATTCGATGAAAGTTACAATTGGCGATAATGTTTTTTTTGGCCCCAATTGTCAGATTTATACTGCAACGCATCCACTGGACAGTATTGAAAGGCAAAAAACTGAATTTGCAAAACCAGTTTCAATAGGCAATGATTGCTGGATTGGTGGCAGCTCAGTAATTCTTCCTGGAGTTTCAATTGGTAACGGTTGCACAATTGGCGCAGGTTCAGTTGTAACTAAAGATATTCCTGATAATAGTTTGGCAGTTGGAAGTCCTGCGAAAGTAATTCGGAAAATAGCTTAATAAAAACAAAATTTATTTTAAACCTAACCTACTTTCTAGAGTCTAAAAATAAACCTACAAAATGATTAATAAACAATTAATTTTACTTTTATTTATTTCAACAGTAACAACACTAACATTTTCGCAAGTTGAAAGTCAAAAAAAATGGAAATTTGCTTTTCAATTAGACAATCGTTTTTCGAGTATCCGTAAAAATGATATCACGATTTTTGGAGCAAAAGCTGGAATTCAATATAGAAATTTAACTAGATTCGGAATTGGAACTTCTTTTTTATTAGCTCCAGTTTCGGTTGAATATTTCAATAAAAAATTTAAAGTTCAAGAAACAAACACAATTAATTTTTGGTATGTAAGCTTTTTTAACGACTGGATTTTGTACAAATCTAATCATTGGGAATGTTTTGTAACCGAACAAATTGGTACTGGAAACCCTAGTTTTACAAAAGAAGTCAACGATGAAATAATTTCTGATGCAAATGTTGGTTTGTTTTTAAACGAAATTTCTGGGCAAGTCAATTATAAAATTAATAATTGGATAGGTATTGGTACTGGTTTCGGATATAGAATTATTTTAAACGGAAACCCTCAATTAAAAACAACTTTTAATGCACCTATTTATATTGTCAAATTAATTATTTATCCAGAAGGAATTTTCAAGAAATAACTTTAATTAAACATGCTGCTTTTTTTGCTTTTTCGACAATTTCTTCAACATTGGAATTCAAAGAATCATTTACTAAAACAACTCCCATTCTCCGGTATGGTCTTGAAGTAGGTTTTCCAAAAATTCTGAAATCGGTTTTTGGTAAACATGCAATTTTTTCTAAGCCAGAATAAGTTGGGTTTTCTGAAATTTCTGATGATAAAATAACTGCACTTCCGCCTATTTTTTCTAAAGTAATTTCGTGAATTGGCAAACTTAAAATGGCTCGCAAATGCAATTCGAATTCGTTAAAGTTTTGAGTTCCTGCCAAAGTAACCATCCCAGTATCGTGGGGTCTTGGTGACAATTCCGAGAAATAAATACCATCATCAGCCAAGAAAAATTCTACTCCAAAAAGTCCAGCTCCACCAAGAGCTTCGGTAACTTTTTCTGCCATATCTTGTGCTTCGAATAAATCGGCATCAGAAATTTTCGCTGGTTGCCAACTTTCTTGATAATCGCCACGTTCTTGACGGTGACCTATTGGTGGGCAAAACAAGGTTGGATTATTATTCTGAACAACAGTCAACAAAGTGATTTCTGAATTGAATTTTACAAATGCCTCAACAATAACTTCGACAACATCGCCACGTGAACCTTCGACAGCATATTGCCAAGCATCTCCAATTTGCGACAGCGATTTTATGGTCGATTGCCCTTTTCCAGACGATGACATTAGTGGTTTTACTACACAAGGCATTCCAATTT
>JAYVBR010000605.1:0-2082 GCA_043750395.1 Bacteroidota bacterium
ATACTAACAACAATCGTTGCGCAAATTTTTTACTTATTTTCTCCAAAGCTTATAAGTAAATCATTTCAAGAAATCGAAAAATTCGATAAATTATCCGAAACAAATAAAACTTCGGCTGTAATTATTGAAGGAATAAAATCGCAAATTTTGGAACATTTGGGTTGGATAATCGTTACAACAATTATTGCAGGTTTTTTAACCTTTTGGATGCGTCAAACCTTAATTGTTATGTCAAGAAGAATTGAATTTGACCTTAAAAATGAAGTTTTTAAACAATACGAAAATTTATCGCAAAATTTTTACAAACAAAATCGAACTGGCGATTTAATGAATCGAATTTCCGAAGATGTCGGAAAAGTTCGAATGTATGCTGGCCCAGCGGTTATGTACACAATCAATACTTTTATCAGATTTACATTTGTCCTTATATATATGTGTAATATTTCGACAACTTTAACGATTTATACCATATTACCGTTGCCGATTTTGTCTTTTTTTATTTTTAAATTGAGTCAAGTTATCAATAAACGAAGTACAATTTTTCAGCAATATTTGTCAAAAATATCAAGTTTTACTCAAGAAATATTCTCAGGAATTCGAGTTATAAAAGCCTATTCATTAGAAAATCAGTATCAAAAAAATATGGTTCAATTGGCAGACGAAAGCAAAGCTAAAAGTTTGAGTCTGGCAAAAGCCAATTCGCTTTTTGGACCATTAATGTTGGCTCTTATTGGCGTGAGCAACCTAATTGTGATTTATTTCGGCGGTTTAATGTACATTAACGGAATCATAAAAAGTATTGGAACAATTGCTGAGTTTATTTTATATGTCAATATGTTGACTTGGCCTGTGGCATCTTTGGGTTGGATTTCGTCGATGGTACAAGAGGCCGAAGCATCAATGAAACGGATTAATGAATTTTTGAAAATTGTTCCAGATATTCAAAATAACAATCCGGATAAATCAGAAATTTCAGGAAAAATCGAATTCAAAAATGTTGGTTTTATTTATGATGATACAAATATTGAAGCTTTAAAAAACATTTCGTTTACGATAAATAAAGGCGAAACATTAGCAATTTTAGGAAAAACAGGTTCGGGAAAATCGAGTGTTTTGTCGTTAATAAGTAGAATGTATGATGTAACAAATGGCGAAATTTTAATTGATGATAAAAATATCAAACAACAAAACTTGTTCGATTTGCGAAATAATATAGGAATTGTTCCACAAGATGCTTTTCTTTTTTCGGATTCTATTTCAAATAATATTAAATTCGGAAAAGAAAACGCAACTAACGATGAAGTCGAAAATGCAGCAAAACAAGCCGTTGTTCACGACAATATTTTTGGTTTTCAAAAACAATACGAAACCATTTTGGGCGAACGAGGCATTACACTTTCTGGAGGACAAAAGCAACGTGTGTCTATTGCGAGAGCGATTATTAAAGATCCAGAAATTTTGTTATTCGATGATTGTTTATCAGCTGTAGATACCGAAACCGAAGAAACCATTTTAAATAATTTACTTGAAATTTGTAAAAACAAAACAACAATTATTGTTTCGCACAGAGTTTCATCGGCAAAAAATGCTGATAAAATAATTATTCTGGAAGATGGGAAAATTTTGCAAGAAGGTTCTCATAATCAATTAGTAAACGTTGAAGGTTATTATAAAGAATTGTATTACAAACAACTTTCTGAAAAAGAATTGACTTAATTGTTGCTTACTAACAGTTTTATTTGGATATTTGATTTGAAAAAAAACTACGAAAAACAATGAGAGAAAATGATTTATTAGAAAAAGAAGAAATTTTTTCGAAGGTTTTAAGAGCCGGTCGAAGAACTTATTTCTTTGACGTTCGCTCAACCAAAGCCGACGATTATTATGTTACTGTAACCGAAAGTAAAAAATTTACCGAAGAAGACGGTTCGTATCATTTTAAAAAACACAAAATTTATTTATATAAAGAAGATTTTGCTGCTTTCGCTGAAATACTTGGCGACATGACATCGTATGTTTTGAACCACAAAGGCGAAGAAGTAATTTCGGAAAGACATCAAAAAGATTTCAAAAAAGAATTTG
>JAYVBR010000606.1:0-2081 GCA_043750395.1 Bacteroidota bacterium
GCTTTCGGAATGTTGGTTTTGTAATTGCAATGTTCAGTCAATTCGGAAAGATTTGTGTGTACTTTTCCCGAACTTCAACAAGCCACAAGACGTTGTGCGAAATTTTACAAAAAAACGAACGAAAGAAAATTATGGATATAAGTTATGTAAGTTCTAATGATCCAAATGTTAGTATAAATATTCCAAAAATAATATATAAATACAGAAATTATGCTGACGTTAATCATAGAAAAATAATTGAAAAACAAGAAATATATCTTTCAAAACCATCGAAATTTAAATGTCCTTACGAATTAAATGTATCAATTGACAAAGATTATATAAAAGACGAATTAAACAGAAGAAAATATTATCAAAACTATCTTAACTTAAATTCATTATATCATCCTGAAATCGATAAACTTATTAATGAAATTAAATTAAATGACGAAACCATAAGAAATCAAGAAAAATTATTAAAAGCTGAGTATGACAAAATGTTTGGAATTTTTTCTGCCAGTGAAACTTACAAAAATGCAAGATTGTGGAAAGACTTTGGTGGAAACAAGAAAGGTTTTTGCGTTGGTATTGATTTCTTAAAAGCTATTCCTTTCCCTGAAGGATTTAGAGGCCCAATAAATTATGTTGAAAAGGACAAGTTGCCGAAAAATAAAATTTTAGATATTGAAGGAACCGATGAGTTTAATAAATCTTTTGTAGATTGGTTTTTCACATTACCGCTGCAAAATATTGAAGAGCAAGAATATCGATTTGGAAAGCTTATAAAAACAGAATCTGAACGAACAAGACAAATTCCAAAAGAAAGTATTTATGAAATAATATTAGGTGAAAACATATCAACATCGAAAGAGAAGGAAATTATTGAATTGATTGAAACAAATTTGCCAAATACTAAAATAAAAAAATTGCGTTACAGCAAATTTAGCCTTAAAGAAATAATAATTAAATAAAAACTTCGCACAACAGCGGTTTGCAAAAATTGGGGTTTTGGTCTTGACTTTACACATTGTTTTGTACTTTTGTGTTCAGTGATTTAGCGAAAGTTCAGGCTAACCAAATCCCCAACTTCTGCAAGCCACGAGACGTTAACTGTTATTTTAAAAAAAATAAATGGAAACAGAAAATTTAATAAATGAATTAAAGAAATTAATTCTAACCAACAATTCAGAAGAAAACATAAGAAATCTTTTAAATGAAATTGGAAAATTAGCATCTATTAAAGTTGAATTTAACAGAGGAAAACTTGTAATGCGAGGAAGACCAAATTACAATAATGAAAGATTTACAAAAAAAGATGAATTATCTTTTAAACCTCAAAAGTGTAATAAATCATATCAAAGAGCAAGTACGCCTTATAAAACAATGTTTTACGCAACGTCAATTCCTGATAAAATAGAAAAAGGTGAATTAGATAATATGAAATTTATTGGAATTGCTGAAACAATACCAATGTTGAGAGATAAAGAAGAATCTGGTTTTCAAAAAATTTCATTTGGAACCTGGATAGTTAAAGAAAGACTACATCTTTTATCTATTATTCATAAAGACACTTATCAAAAGAAAAGTAATTTTACAAGAGAATTAGTTGAAGCATTTAAAAATTTTGTTCAAAATGTGCCAAAGGAGTTGGCTGAAAAATCATTGAAAATTCAAACATATTTGGCGGATGAATTTTCAAAAGAGAATATTACTAATGAATTTGATTATATGATTTCTGCAATTTTTACAGAAATTGCTGTAAGAAAAGGTTTTGATGGAGTAATTTATCCTAGTGTAAGAGTTGATGGAAAAGGATTCAATGTTGCAATTAATCCTGATTCAATGAGTAAGTTAGATTTAATTCTTGCAGAAGAATGCTCAGTTTACAAATTGAAAGAACATATAGTGATTATAACCGATGCAATTACAGAAATTGGTGGAAAAAAGGAATTTGTGTTGAAAGAACTTTCAAATAGCGAAAAAGAATGTATTGCACAATGTAGAATTAAATCAATTGAATAATAAAAAAAACAACAGTTAACAGCGGTTTGGCGCAATTGGGGTTTTAGGCTAACTTTAAAGTTGGTTTTGTACTTGGAAGT
>JAYVBR010000607.1:0-2078 GCA_043750395.1 Bacteroidota bacterium
GTACATTTGAACTTTATAAAAACTTCAAATGCAAAAAATATTCCTTTCAATTTCGATACTTTTTTTAGGCTTTAAAGCAAATGCACAACAACCAATTAAACCAAATACTGTCGAAATATTCAATTCCATTCAAAAACTAAATTTTTTAGGTTCTGTTTTGTATGTTGCAGCTCATCCAGACGATGAAAATACAAGGTTAATTTCTTATTTATCAAATGAGAAAAAGGCTCAAACTGCCTATTTATCATTAACTCGTGGCGATGGTGGACAAAATTTAATTGGACCTGAATTGCGAGAATTATTAGGCGATATTCGAACTCAAGAACTTATTGAAGCCAGAAAAATCGATGGTGGAATTCAGTTTTTTTCTCGTGCCAACGACTTTGGATATTCTAAAGTTCCAGATGAAACACTCGACATTTGGGATAAAAACCAAGTTTTGAGCGATGTTATTTGGACAATCAGAAAATTTCAACCAGACGTAATCATCAATCGATTCGACCATCGTTCGCCAGGAACAACTCACGGACATCACACAGCTTCTGGAATGCTTAGTTTCGAAGCGTTTGACAAAGTAAACGATGCAACTATTTTTCCAGATCAGTTAAATTTAGTTAAAATTTGGCAGCCTAAACGATTGTATTTCAATACTTCGTGGTGGTTTTATGGCACCAAAGAAAAATTTGCAGCAGCAGATAAATCTAATTTAATGAACATCAAAACTGGCGTTTATTATCAATCAATTGGAAAATCTAACCAAGAAATCGCAGCTTTGAGCCGCAGTCGCCATCAATCTCAAGGTTTTGGTTCGACTGGAACTCGTGGTGAAGAAGACGAATATTTAGAACTTTTAAAAGGCGATTTACCAAAAGATAAATCCAATATTTTTGAAGGAATCGTCACAACTTGGAACCGTTTAAAAGGCGGAAATGAAATTGGAATTATAATGTCAAATGTTGAAAAAAACTTCGATTTCAAGAATCCATCTGCATCGGTTTCTGAATTATTAAAAGCTTATCAATTAATCGAAAAATTAGACGATGAACATTGGAAAAATATTAAAATAGAAGAAATCAAGAAAATAATAGCTTCGTGTTCAGGACTTTTTTTAGAAGCTGTTGCTGAAGTTCAAGAAATCAATCCAAATTCAATATTAAAAGTAAAACTCGAAGCAATTAATAGAAGTAATGTGAAAATGAATCTAAAATCTGTTACAACAATTTCGAGTTTAACTAAAGAATTTGAACCGAAACAATTGACTTTCAATAAAAATATTTTTCAGAATATAGAATTTCAATTGCCTGAAAATCTAGAATATACATCGCCATATTATCTAAAAGAGCAAGGAACAGTTGGTATGTATCGCATTGACGACCAAAAAAATATTGGAATTCCAGATGTAATTAGAGTAGTTAAAATCACTTTCAATGTTGATATTGAAGGCAATATAATTCCATTTTACAGAAACGTAATTTATAAGATGAATGACGATATAAAAGGCGAAGTTTATCAACCGTTGGATATTGTTCCAGAGGTAACATCATCATTCGTCGAAAAAGTTTATATTTTTAATTCGAATAAATCTAAAACGATTGCTGTCAAAATTAAATCAGGAAAAGAATCAATTCAAGGAAAAATAAAACTCGAAATTCCAAAAGATTGGCAAGTTGTTCCATCAGAAAGTCAATTTAAAATGGATAAAAAAGGCGAAGAACAAATTGTGATTTTTACCGTTACACCATCAAAAGAAATCAGCGAAAGTGTGATTAAAAGTATTGTAACAATCGACGGAAAAACATTTGATAAAACCCAAATCGATATTAATTATTCGCATATTTACAAGCAAATGGTTTTGAAACCAGCCGAAGCCAAAGTTTTAAAAATCGATTTAAAAATTAAAAACGAAAAAATCTCCTATATTATGGGTGCTGGCGACGAAGTTCCAAAAAGTTTATCAGCAATGGGTTATGAAGTTACAATTATTAAACCAAACGAAATTACGACCCAAAATTTATTGAAATTTGATGTTGCAATAACAGGAATTCGGGCTTATAATGTAGTTAATGAATTGAAATACA
>JAYVBR010000608.1:0-2074 GCA_043750395.1 Bacteroidota bacterium
ACAGCTCTTGCAAGTCAACTCGTTAAAAAAGAAAAAGAAAAATTGGTTGTAAAAGGTAAAAACGAACTCGGAAATGTACTTGATAAAGTCTTGAAAAAAGATACTGCTAACACAAAACAAAACACTCAAAAAGAAGAAATTAAAAACCAAGCTGGAAAATTACTTGACGGATTGTTTGGCGGAAAGAAAAAATAGGTTTTTTATTAAAGTATAATCAACTTAACGGGTTTAAAAAACTTTAAAGTTTTTTTTTTAGAATTTGAAACAAAAAAAAAGATATAATTGAAGATGAACTTATTTTAATATAAAATGAAGTGGTTTAAACTTTTTTGATTGAAGCGAAAAATTAAGATTTTTGTTGTCTTATTTCGTATTTTGAAACAAGATAACTCAAGCACTTTTAGCAGTCTCGTTTTGCATACTACATAAAAAAACCTTCCGTTTTGAAACTTTTTCAAGACTGAAGGTTTTTTAATTTAAACTAAAGAAGCTATTATTAGCTATTCATAAACATACTTTATAGTTTTTATAAGTACACCATCTACATCATATAAATTGCATTCAGTTGGATAATCCGAAGTATTGTATAAATATGTTCTTGTTTCGGGCTTGCCGTTTTCGGTGGTTAAAACATGATTTGGGTCATCACCAATTCTGGCACCAGTTCTAACATACTCATAATTTTTAAGTAAGTTGCGCTTGCTGCACATATTTTTTATATCATAAAGTTTGTCTAAACCAATAATATTTTTAAAAAAACTATTTTTATCATCGTATTCATTTACATACCCTTTAGAATAAACGTTAGTACAAGCTGGATATTTTATTTCACGCGTATCATCTTTAGTTAAAACTCCATTGGTAAATGTCAAAACACCTGAACTTTTTAGCTCTTCGTTTTGAGTTGTTTTATTTATTTCATTATTAATATAACTAACAGTTCCGTCTGGTTCGTTGGTGTAAGTATATTTTGTAATGAAATCTTGACCAACCACATCGTTTATATATGTTTTGAGCCTATTGTTTTGATAAGTATATCTTTTAATATTTACTGTTTTATTAGTAGCTGTATTAAAATCTTTAATATCGGTTATTAAATCTCCTTCGTAAGTAAATATTTGTTTAGTAGCTGCAGCAACATTTGTAATTTCAGCAAGTTTAAACCCGTTGTAAGAAAAATTCATAGTTTGATCTCCATCAACCATTGTTTTTAACAATTTAGGGTTTTCAATTTGAGACTCATTGTCTTCGGTTTTAGAGCAAGCAACTGCAATAAATAATGTCGTTAAAATAAGTAATTTTTTCATTTTAGATTGATTATGATTAAATACAAACTTAGTAAATATTTTTTTAATATTCAAAATTTTATGCCATTAAATTAATATTTTAACTACAAATCCCTCAAAAGTTCGAACATTAAAAACCGTTCCGTCCTCGAAAATTAAATATTGACCTTTTATTCCAGTTAATTTTCCGGTAAAATTTTGCGTTTTATCTAGATTTAAACTCGTTACTTTTTTGGGATATTCGAGAACAGGAAAATGCATTTCGGTAATATTATTTAGATTAATATCGTAAAATTCCTGTGCTTCTTTTGGAATTAAATATTTCAAACCAGCTTTTTCTTTGAATAAATCGGCTGGAGCGACATCGTTTTTTAGCATTTTTTGCCAATTGGTTTTGTCGGCATATAATTTTTTAAGGGCAACTTCGGTAATTCCAGCCAAATATCGATTTGGAACTTCGACTACCGGAATTGCTTGCGTTGCTCCTTGGTCTATCCATCGGGTTGGTACTTGCGTATTGCGTGTTACACCAACTTTTACTTCGCTCGACAAAGCCAAATAAACTATATGCGGTTGCAATTGCACTTTTTTTTCGTAAACCAAATCGCGATCTTCAATATCTAAATGTGCGGTCGAAAGTTCGGGTTTCATTATCCAATCGCCAGCCGATGCACTCGATGTGAAACAATCATAACAAAAACCTTGTCGCCAAATTTTCTTTTTTTTATTGCAATTTAAACATTGATAACCTTGAAATTGAATTTCAATATTTTTACCCAATAACTGAT
>JAYVBR010000609.1:0-4841 GCA_043750395.1 Bacteroidota bacterium
ATTCACATTAAACAACGACAAAAAAGCCGAACCAGTCAACAAACTAAAAGAAGAACCAATTCTTGCAGAAGTTGAGGTTGAAACCACAGCAATGACCAACGAAGAATACAAAGCAATGATCGAATTGGCAAAAAATGCTGGTCCAGAAGATTGCGAAATGTGTGGTTCTTAATATTAAATTTTCGATATTAAATTTTAAATATAGACAGCCATTATTAAATTGATGGCTGTTTATTTTATGATTTAATTTTAAAAAGAAACGCCTCAATTAAGAGGCGTCAGACTAAAGATACTATCTTTAGTGGTGTTATTGTTATGCAAATATAATGAATAAAAAATGAGTGAAACAAATATATTAACAAAAAAAGAAAGAGTAGTAGTTTATATTGACGGGTTTAATCTTTATTTCGGAATGCTAGATGCTGGTTTTGATTATTGTAAATGGTTAAATTTATTATTATTAAGCAATAATTTATTGCAATCTAATCAAGAATTAATTGAAGTAAAATATTTTACAAGTAGAGTAAGTAACGATCCCGAAAAACAAAAAAGACAAAACACTTATATCGAATCATTAGAAAGTGTTGGTGTGAAAATTTATTTTGGAAATTATCAATCAGATACAATAGAATGTAAAAGGTGCAACAATATTTGGCCAAAGTACAATGAAAAAATGACAGATGTAAATATCGCAACTCAAATTTTAATTGATGCTTATCAAGATAAATATGATATGGCAATGTTGATTTCTGGCGATAGTGATTTGGTTCCGCCAATGAAAGCAGTTCATGAGATATTTAAAAACAAAAGAGTTTTTGTTGCGTTTCCACCCAAAAGACATAATCAATCAGTATCGTTAATTGCTCGTGGATCACTAACAATTGGTAGAAAAAAACTTGTAGAAAGTCAATTTGAAGAAAAGGTTACTAAAAAAGATGGATATGTTTTACTAAAACCTTCAACTTGGTAACCATAAGTAAAAATGCAAACCTTAACCCGAACAACCTCCGAAAAGCAAGATTTCCAAAAACTCACAGCAATTTTTGACGAATACTTAATTGAAATTGACGGAGAAGAAAAAGATTTTTTCGCATCTTTCAATCAAATTTATTTAGAAAATGTTGTCATTTGTTATGAAAATAATATTGCTGTTGGTTGTGGCGCATTCAAAAAGCACGAAAATAAAACTGTCGAAATAAAAAGAATGTTTGTTTTGCCTGAAAATCGTGGAAAAGGAGTCGCAAATCTGATTTTGAAAGAACTGGAAGTTTGGGCAACCGAATTAGAAAATAAAATTGCAATTCTAGAAACTTCAATAAAACTTAAAGCTGCAATTGGCTTATATAAAAAATCGGGTTACATTCCTATTAAAAATTATGGACAATATATAGGTGTAGAAAGTAGTTATTGTATGAAGAAATTCTTAAAATAAACTGTACTTTTGAATTTCGGAAAATCTGAAATCAAAAATCGTTAATCTACAATCAGAAATCTTAATGAACTGGGAACAACTATTATCATTAAAACGCCATGGCGATACTGGCAAACGTTTAAGAAAAGAGCAAGACGAAACACGATTAGGTTTCGAAGTCGATTATGACCGAATTATTTTTTCGGCGGCTTTTAGAAGTTTGCAGGACAAAACCCAAGTCATTCCGCTTTCCAAAACCGATTTTGTTCACACACGATTAACACACAGTTTAGAAGTTTCGGTTGTTGGTCGATCAATTGGACGATTGGTTGGCAAAAAAATAATCGAAAAATATCCACATTTACAAACCATTCACGGTTATGAATTCAATGATTTTGGAGCAATTGTTGCAGCTGCATCTTTGGCTCACGATATTGGTAATCCACCTTTTGGACATTCAGGCGAAAAAGCAATTGGGGAATATTTCTCTATTGGAAAAGGGCAACAATTCAAGGAACATTTAACTAAAAAACAATGGCAAGATTTAATCGATTTTGAAGGAAACGCCAACGGTTTTTCGGTACTAACAGCAAATCGCCCAGGTGTTTCAGGCGCACTTAGGCTCACTTATGCAGTTTTAGGTGCATTTATGAAATATCCAAAAGAAAGTTTGCCTAAAAAACCAACCCAAAATATTGCCGATAAAAAATATGGCTTTTTTCAAACCGATGTAGCCTTTTTTCAAGAAGTCGCTTTAGAATTAGGAATGATTCCAAATAAATCAGGAAACGATATTGGTTTCGAACGACATCCTTTAGCCTATTTGGTCGAAGCTGCCGATGATATTTGCTATACAATAATCGATTTCGAAGATGGAATAAATCTAGGTTTGGTTTCTGAAGATTATGCATTAGAATACTTAATAAAACTAGTGAAAGATGTAATTGATTCTAAAAAATACAATACATTATTAACCAAAGAAGATCGAATTAGTTATTTACGAGCTTTAGCAATTGGCAGTTTGATTAGCGATGCAGTAAAAGTTTTTACAGAAAACGAAGAATTGATTTTATCAGGCAATTTTCCCTATTCATTAATGGATAAAAGCAAATACAAAGCCCAAATGGATGATATTATTAAATTGAGCGTCAAAAACATTTATCAATCTCGAGAAGTTATCGAAAAAGAAATTTCAGGTTATCACATAATCAATACGTTACTAGATAAATTCATTACAGCATTTAATAACAATCACAACAATTGTGCGACTAATTATGATAATTTGTTAATGAAAATTTTACCTGAGAAATACAATCTCGAAAAGGACAGTTTGTATGAAAGATTACTCCATATTTGTCATTTTATATCGATGTTGACCGATGGAAACGCATTGATTTATTACGAAAACGTATCGGGTAAAATTTAATTTTTAAAAGTATAAACTCTTAAACAAAACCTATATTTTATTTAAAATTTTATTTTTACACAAAATTTTATTATTTTTACCATCTATATTAAACATTTACTACTTAAATTATGAAAAAAAATCTATTTTTATCAATCATCCTGATGATTTTTTTTGTTTCAGGATTTGCTCAAACTAAAGTAAATTCTAAAAACAAGAAAAAAAATCAAGTTATTACTTGTGTTGAAAAACCAAGTAAAGAAACTATTGCATTACGACAAAAACATGCAAATTTTCTAAAAAACAGTCCATATAGAATAACCAAAACTTACTCAAAAAAAGAAAGTTTGGCAATGGGTTTACCACCAAACAAGTACTATGAGCAAAACTGGGAGTTGACAATGAACCCAGAAACTGGTCGACCAGACACTGACAAGCTTGAAGCTCTTAGAAAACAACTTGAGTCAGAAAAAACAAATGCTCCACAAAACCGTAATCCTGGTGATTTAGCCAATAATCCTTGGATTGAAAGAGGTCCAACAAATGTTGGTGGAAGAACAAGAGCAGTTATGTTCGATCCAAATGATTCAACTAACGAAACAGCATTTGCTGGTGGAGTAAGTGGTGGTTTATGGAAAAATACTAATATTTCTAATCCTACATCAATTTGGACTAGAGTTGGAATACCTGAAAACCTTGCGATTTCTTGCATAACTGTCGATCCAAACAATTCACAATTGTGGTATGTTGGCACTGGCGAATCCTATGTTAGTGGCGATGTAAATGGAAATGGACTATGGAAATCTACTGATGGTGGAGCAACCTGGAATAATATTTTCGGAGGAATTTCGGGTGCTACTATCTTTAATTCAGCATCGAATTTTACAGTAAATTCTCCTGCAGGAATTGCAGGAAATTATTTATTTGTTGAAGCGCCATCTGCATTTAGTGTCGGTAGCGCACCAAGAATTACAACAGCTATAACAAATGAAGCTGTTTTTCAAAATGATTTGCCTGCTAATACCGCAGCAACTGTTTGTGATCCTTTTCCAAACCCAGCCTCGCTATCTGGAAAAATAGCTTTAATTAAACGAGGTAATTGCACATTCGTATCAAAAGTGTTAGCTGCACAAGCTGCTGGTGCTATTGCTTGCGTCATTATGAATCAAAATACAGACTTGCCATTTGGATTAGGTGGAACTGATGCTGGAGTTTTAATTCCAGCAGGTATGATTTCTAAAATAGATGGTGACATACTTTTAGCTGCTTTGGCAAATGGTCCAGTAAATATTACTTTGAATCCATCAAACGGCTCTTTTACAGGTAATTTGGTTCCAGGAGTTCAACATATTAATGATGTTAAAATCAGAAATGTTGGTGGCAATTCAGAAATTTATGTAGCAGTTGGCGATACTTCTTATGGCGCAGCAGGAACAGCAACTTATTTGGGTGGCGATTCTATTGGTTTATATAAATCAACGAACAATGGACTAACTTGGACACAATTGACTTTACCATTAACAACAGATGGTAAGAAACACGCTATAAATGATATAGAATTTGGTTCAGATAATAAAATTTATATCGCAACTACCGAAAGTAGAATATGGGGAGACGGTGGTGGAAGAGTTTTTTCATCAACAGATGGAATTTCTTTTACAGAAAAATTTGCTGTACCTAATGGATCAAGAACTCAAATTGCAGTATCTAAAACTACACTAGGAAAAGTATATATTGTTGCAGAACTAAATCAGCCAGCTACACCAGCAGCAGCAATTGTAGAAACAAAAATTTTCAAAACAACTGATGACTTTGTAAGTACTACAGTCTTAGCGCAGCCAACAAGTGTTGGTGCAGAAGCAAGACTAATAACATATGGTTTTACTGGTCAACAAGCTGGTTATGATTTATTATTTGAAATTAATCCTTCGAATGACGATAAATTATTTGCAGGCGGAATAAATCTTTATGACACAGCCGATGGAGGAACAACTTGGACTCAAAAAAGTAACTGGACAGGTGCTA
>JAYVBR010000610.1:0-2072 GCA_043750395.1 Bacteroidota bacterium
AATATTTAGAGTTTAATGCATCTGTCTTTAAAATTGCCAATTCACGAATCGAAGAGGTTATTGTTTTGACTGGATTATCGACCGAAAGTCACAAGAAAATTGGTCAATTGTCCAAAGGTTTTCGACAACGTGTAGGCTTGGCAAATGCACTTTTGCACAATCCTGATGTTTTGATTCTCGATGAACCCACGACTGGATTGGATCCGAACCAATTATTAGAAATTAGAAATGTAATTAAAAATGTTGGTAAAGACAAAACAGTTTTTCTTTCGACGCATATTATGCAGGAAGTCGAGGCCATTTGCGACCGCGTAATCATAATTAATAAGGGTGTGATTGTTGCCGATAAAAAACTTGATAATTTAATTTCGGCTGATAAAGAGCAAGTTATTGAAGTCGAATTTGACTATAAAATAGAAGAAGAAGCTGTTGCAAGAATACCGCATTTAAAATCGTACAAAAACACACACGATTTTGTTTGGGAATTGGTTTTCTTGTCAGACAAAGATATGCGTCCAGCCGTTTTTGATTTTGCTTATGACAATGGATTAAAAACTTTACAATTGAACCAAAAAAATAAAAATTTAGAAAGTATATTTAGAGAAATTACCTCTTAAAAAATTTTAATTATTATTCTGGAGCTAATTCCAACATTAAACCTTCAATTTTGGGTGTGATTTGAATTTGACAACCCAATCTTGAGTTCTCTTTTACGTTAAATGCTTCCCAAAGCATTGCCTCTTCATCATATGATTTTTCGGGAATTTCGATATCATTCAAAATATAACATTGGCAAGAGGCGCACATTGCCAGTCCGCCACAAATACCGATTGTTCCCTCTTCGGCAAGTTCGTACATACGCACAATTTCCATTATGTTCATATTCATATCGGTTGGTGCTTGAACATGGTGGGTTTTGCCTTGGCGATCGGTAATTTTTAGGGTAATGTCGGACATTTTTTTTAGTTATGTTTTAGAATAATATTGGTATTTCAAACTCTTTATTTCATTGTAATAAATTTTCTATTTGTCATATTAAAATAGGTAGATTCGCACAAATCGAGCAACTAATGTGATTTCTCCTATCGTCGCACCGAGCCTGACACGAGCCTGAAAGTGCGACTGGCGAGGCAAAGTGCGAACTGGCGAAGCAATGACAAAATGATATCGAAATTATGAAAACCCACAACTTTCTAAAACATAACTTTTTTTTTAATTTTTACAGTAAATATCAGATTTATCAAACGGGTATTTGTTATCCAAATCGATATTATTCATTTTAATGTTTATTCCCCAACCGAAATATTTTTCGAAAAATGGAAGTAACGGATTGGTTTTTATTTTTTCTAGAAAATAAATTTCGTGTTCTTTTTCTTTCATTCCTAATTCGTAAAGTAATTCATCATATTTAGAAATTCCTAATGAATTAAAATATTGCTTTATTCTGAAATATTCGCAAACGTTGCCACTTTCAAGATTTCCTGCAAAATAAAAAGGCATAAATCGACCAATAATATGACAACTATAACTGATAATTTTTCCGATAATATGAAACTGAAATTCATATATTTTTGAAATTGGAATTTCAAAATCGTTCATTATTGCAAGAACTTCTTTTCGGTGAGACCATTCGTCATTTTCAATTTGTCGAATTTCATTTTTTTCAATTTCATTTTTTAAAGATGCTGAATGACCTTGATAAGCAAATGCGGCAGCTTTTTCGGCAGAATAAGCTTTTTGGAGTAAATCGACTAGTTCAAGATGATTAAGATTCATTTACTCTATCGATTTTACAACTGCTTTTTCGGCTTCTTTTCTTGTACCATCAAAACCATCAACGCCTGAAACTGTTGTGTACTTCAGGACATATTTTTTTCCTGGATTCATTCTTTGATAAACGCTTTGAACCATTAAAGTTGCTTCGTGAAAACCACAAAGAATTAATTTTAATTTTCCAGGATAAGTGTTGACATCGCCAATAGCATAAATTCCGTCGATATTGGTTTGATAATCGAGAGAATTATTAACTTTTATAGCATTTTTTTCGATTTCTAATCCCCAAGTTGCAATTG
>JAYVBR010000611.1:0-2071 GCA_043750395.1 Bacteroidota bacterium
CGGAAGTGGCGGAAATGGTGGCAACTTTGCACCATCATTATTCTTAGGCTCTTATGTTGGTTTTTTCTTTTCTAAACTTTTAAACACAATTGGTTTGACCAATTTACCAGTTACTAATTTCACTTTGGTAGGAATGTCAGGCATTTTGGCGGGATTATTTCACGCGCCTTTAACAGCGATTTTCTTGATTGCCGAAATCACTGGTGGTTACAATTTAATGATTCCGCTAATGATTGTTTCGTCAATAAGTTATGCGATTTCTAAACGTTTCGAGAAACATTCAATGGATGTAAAAAATCTTGCAAAACAAGGCAATGTTTTTACTAATAACAAAGATTCAAATGTATTAGCAACACTTGAAACAAGTTCCGTTATAATATCTGATTATATGACTGTTACGCCAGAAGAAAATCTGCAACGATTAGTCGATTTAATATCTAATTCTAGTCAAGTAATATTTGCAGTTGTCAACAATGAAAAACAACTTTTAGGAATTGTTCATTTCAATGATATTCGTGAAATTATTTTCAATAATTATCGTGTAAAATATACTTTGATTAAAGAAATAATGACTCAACCAATCGCAACAATAAATCCAAACGATTCAATGGAAACGGTTATGAATAAGTTCGAAACTTCTAAAATGGCATTTTTGCCAGTTGTAAATAATCTCAAATATAACGGATTCATTTCTAAATCATTGGTTCTTGAGGCATATAGAACAAAGTTGAAGTCTATGATTTTTGAATAGTTTTTGGAACAGAAAATCAATTTATACCAAAGAACCAGACCCGCTATTTGCAGTAGTTTTTTTGTAAAGTTAAAAAACTAAACAAAAAAAGCTTCTCGCGTCTATCGGGGTTATTTTACAATTTTTTATTTTCTAGAAACATTAAAAAAAAACGGTCGGAGACAGAAAACACAATCACGAAGTCGGAGACTCCACTTAACAATAAAAAATACTGCATAAAAATCCAAAACAGTTAAGCGAAGTCTCTGACTTCGTGATTGTGTCAGAAGTTCTCTGAACTTAAAAATATAATTTTTAAAATTTTAAATTTAAAAGAATAATTATCATTAAAATCCAATTTAATTAAATTATTTTCACAAAAAAACCTTTTTAATTATTTATACCTTAATAAAAACATCTAAAATCAATTATAGATTCCGAATACTTAAATTTAATTTTTAAACCAAAATTGTGAAACTAAATTAATTTTTATTAAATTTGTGTTTCAAATTCTAGAATTATGACACAAGAAACCCAAAAAACCGAATTGACTTTTGAAGATTTTAAAACAGAAGTTTTAAAAGATTATAAAATTGCAATAACTTCTCGAGAATGTAGTTTACTGGGCAGACGTGAAGTTCTGACAGGCAAAGCAAAATTCGGTATTTTTGGTGACGGGAAAGAAGTGCCCCAATTAGCATTGGCAAAAGCATTTAAAAATGGTGATTTTCGTTCAGGATATTACCGAGACCAAACTTTTATGATGGCAATTGGCGAAATGTCAATTCAGCAATTTTTCGCAGGATTGTACGGTCATACAGACATTAACCACGACCCAATGAGTGCTGGAAGACAAATGGGTGGACATTTTGCAACCCATTCGCTTGACGAAAAAGGAAATTGGAAAGATTTATTAAGCCAAAAAAATTCTAGTGCAGATATTTCTCCAACTGCTGGTCAAATGCCTAGATTATTGGGGTTAGCACAAGCATCTAAAATTTATAGAGAAGTTTCTGGAATCAATACAACCAATTTTTCCGAAAAAGGAAACGAAATTGCTTGGGGAACAATTGGAAATGCATCAACATCAGAAGGATTATTTTTTGAAACCATAAATGCAGCCGGAGTTTTGCAAGTGCCAATGGTAATGAGTGTTTGGGACGATGAATATGGAATCTCGGTTCACGCAAAACACCAAACAACCAAAGAAAATATATCAGAAATTTTAAGTGGTTTTCAGCGTAATGAAAACGAAAAAGGTTTTGAAATTTTTAGAGCCAAAGGTTGGGATTATGCAGAATTAATCGACGTTTACGAAAAAGCAGCAACAATTGCAAGAAA